>DASRLH010000344.1:0-10935 GCA_035648595.1 Tepidisphaeraceae bacterium | reverse complement strand
GGTCACGCGCCTGGACGCACTGGGCGACATAGTGCTGGGGACGATGTTGTTATCGGGCCTGCGGGCGCGATGGCCGGGGGCATTGATCCGGCTAATAGTGCGGCCGCCGCTGGCGGGCGCGGGGGCGCTGCTTCCCGAGGGGATCGAGGTAGCGCCGCTGCCGTTCGACCCGCGCGATCCTATCGCGGGGCGCGAGCAGCAACTCGCCCAAGAGCTGCGCGCGTTTGCCGCACAAAACCCGGCGCACGTGTTCATCCTCGGCGAGTACAATCGCGTCTGGGCCGGCGAGCTTTTGGCGCAAATATGCGGCGCGACGCAGGTTTTGAGTTTCAACGGGCCGACGGGCCTTAATCTTTCGCATCAGCCGATTCGCCAGCTTCTGGCGGCCGAAGCCGCCCCTGACTGGCAGACCGTGCACGTTGAATCCGAAGAGCGCGAGCCGGCAAAGTACGCGAAGTTTCTCGATGCGCTTGGATTGGAAGGCGGCACATTTCAGCCGGCCATCACGGTCTCTCAAGAGGACCGGGCCCAGGCGGCGGCGCGGTGGGCCGATATCCCGCCCGCTCCCGAGCAGACAATCGTTTGCTTCCCGAGCTCAGGCGAAAAGCTGGCGCGGAGCCTGGATGCCGGCATCTGGGCGCGCTGGATCGCGCACCTCCGAAATCGCGCCCCGGTGGTTCTGCTGGGCGGCGAAGCGGATGCGGACGTTCTGCAAGCCATCGCCGATCACGGATTGGCCGGCGACGTGCCGCGCATCATCATGCCCGCCGCGCGGCCCGGCTTGCTCGGCGGTTTTCTTCAGCAAGCCCGGGCGTATATTGGGATGGATACGGGGCCGATGCATGTGTCGGCGGTGCTGGGGCGACCGACGTTGGGGATATTCGGCGGCGGGCATGGCGCCCATCGCTTCCTGCCGGTGGGTTCCGCGGTCGCCGCCATTCGCATGCCGTTGGGGTGTTATGGGTGCGATTGGTTTTGCCCGTTTGATCGGCGGCTGTGCATCAAGCGCATTCCAGAAGGCGCGATTTTCGCCGCCGGCGACGCGTTTCTCGACCACCCGCCGACGAATGCGGATATTTTTTCGCCGCACATTTTCGAGATTCAACCGCCGATCGATTTGCCCGTGGAAACGCTTGGCGCAACCATGCGGCAGCATCGCAATTTCCTGCGGCTCAACCACGAAGTGACCGAACATCATGCATATCTGGCGGACATCATCGCCGATCAGCGCAAGCGCCTGGAGGATTTATCGACCGTCCTGAAAGATCTGTCGGGCACTGCCACATTAGCCGAAATGTCCCGGCAGAATCTCGCCCGCGATGAGGCGATCCGCCATGCGCAAGAGGTCTTGTCGGAAATGTCCGCGCAAAATGCCGCGCGCGACACGGGCATCGGCAGCGCGAAATGTGTCCTGGCTGAGATGACCTTGCAGAACCAAGCGAAGGATGCCGCCATCGCCCACCTGAACAGCGTGATCGCGGAAATGAGCCGGCTCAATTTAGCCCGCGATGAGGCGATCGCGCAACTTACACAGCAAAGCAAACGGAAATGGAAGTTGTGGTATTCGTAAAGTAGCATGTCGCTTGGTGGAAGAATCGCGATGGAGGCCATCATATTTTGGGTGTAGCGCCCAATTGTGGCGGTCCCTCCCTGGTGGGGCGTCATTCTTGTCTGCCTCGGGTCGGCGAGTGCGGGGTGTACTCACCCCGCACTCGCCGACCCGAAGAAATAAGGAATGGACAAGAATGTCCCTGCCGCGAACGGGCAGACAGGAATGTCTGCCCCACCAAGTCGCCACAAACACGATCTACACCGTCATACTTTCCGAGCCCACGCCGCCCCATCTGGATATTCAAAATCCCGCATCGACTGTGACGTGATCTGAGTGCTGTATCCGGCCCGGCCTGGCAGCGCATATCGGCCGTTGGCAACATGAACGGGATCGACGAAGTGCTCGTGCAGATGATCGACGTATTCGAGCACTCGGTTTTCCAGCGTGGCCGAGCAGGCGATGTAATCCCAGATCGCCAGGTGCTGCACATGCTCGCAAAGCCCGACGCCGCCGGCATGGGGGCAGACGGGAATGTTGAACTTTTTAGCCATGAGATAAACCGCCAGGCATTCGTTCACCCCGCCAAGCCGACAGGCGTCGAGGTTGCAGAATTTTAACGCGTTGGCCTGAAAAAACTGCTTGAACAGCACGCGGTTCTGGCAATGCTCGCCGGTGGCGACGCCGATGCCGTATCGTTCGATCGCCCGCGCAATCCGTGCATGGCCCAGCACGTCATCGGGGCTGGTCGGCTCCTCGATCCACCACGGCTTGAATTTTGCAAGCTGCTCCATGTGCCCGATGGCCTCTTCCACGCCCCAAACCTGGTTGGCGTCCATCATCAGCTTTCGGTTGTATCCGATATGTTCGCGAATGATGTTGCATCGCCGAAGATCATCTTGCAGGTCGCGGCCAACCTTAATCTTGAGATGCGTGAAGCCTTCTTCGCATGCCGACGCGCAGAGTCGGCGGAGTTTGTCATCGCCGTATCCCAGCCAGCCGGCGGAGGTCGTGTAGGCGGGATAGCCCTCGGCCGCCATATGCGCTTGGCGCTGGTGCTTCGTCGCTACGTTCGCTTCCAAAAGCTCGATTGCCTCGCCGGGCGACAGAGCATCGGCGATGTACCGAAAGTCGATGCACGAGACGAGTTGTTCGGGCGTCATGTCGGCCAGCAGTTTCCAGAGCGGCTTGCCTTCGATCTTCGCGTACAGATCCCACATCGCATTGACGATTGCCGCCGTCGCCAGGTGAATCGCGCCTTTCTCCGGGCCGATCCAGCGAAGCTGGCTGTCGCCGGTGATGTAGCGCCAGAACGCGCCCAGATCGGACGTGAAGCTCTCGACGGTTCGGCCCAGAACCATCGGCGCCAGCGCGCGAATCGCGCAGACGCAAATTTCGTTGCCACGGCCAGTCGTAAAGGCAAAGCCGTGGCCGGCGAACGATTGGGGGTGATCGGTTTCGAGGATGACGTATGCCGCGGAGTAATCGGGATCGATGTTCATCGCGTCCGAGCCGTCCAGGGCCGCGGAAGTTGGAAAGCGGATATCGCGGACGATGATGTTGGTGATCGTGATGGGCATCGGGGAATTATCACCCGGCGATCAGAATTTGTAACAGTGCCGACGATCTTAAACGGCGGAGGGAGTGCCCAATTTTCAGGAAGGGGCATTGGCGGACGGTGGGGCAGACATTCTTGACGCCCCGGCAAAAAGTTGAAAGCCACAAGAATTTTCCGCGTTTTTAGCCGAAAATCGAAGGTTTTGGTGGACGAAATCGACTTTTTGCCGGGGCGTCATTCTTGTCTGCCGGCGAATCGGTGAGTGGAGGACATTCTTGTCCTCCCGAACGATTCGACACGCTCACCGCGGGCCGATTCGAATCCGCTCGGCGGGGCAGGAATACCCCGCACTCGCGGATTCGGGCAGACAGGAATGTCCGCCATCTGCTCACCGATCGCGGCCTCATGGGAGACGGGTGCATCGACCTGCCAACCATTCGTGGCTGGGTCGAAGAAGCCGGGTTCGATGCGTTTATCGAGGTTGAAGTTTTCTCCGAGCAATACTGGGCCATGGAACCCAATGCGTATCTACAGACGATTTGCCGGGCGTATCTGGACGGTACGTGATTCGTAATTCGTAATTTCGTAGGGTTCGCTTCAGCGAACCCTACGACGAACTCGATTGCACGCGATCGGTGGAACGATCGGCGAATGTGTCTGGTATTCCTTCCGAAGCCGCTCGTTCCGAACTTACGGCCGTGCGCGCCTGGGAGATCGAAATACCAGCGCCCAATACGAATATTGTCTCGGCGAGATAAACGCTCATCGACAATCCGTGCAATCGATCGAACGTCGAGGCGTGTGTCTGACCATCCACCCGGAGCCGCTCGATTTTGGGCGTCAGCACGGCAGCGGAGTAAACCGCGGCCAAGGCGCCCAGTGCGAAAAGCGCAAAGGCCGCGACCTTGGCGCGCGAGCGGCCCGCAAGCCGCCAGAGAAAAGTCGCCAGCAGGGCGGCTGCCGCCACGCCCAGGCGATACCCGTTAAAAACGCGGAAGATGCCGCTGGCCGCCTGACCGGCCAGGTCGTGCCGATCCGCGAACGTCTGGAATATCGATCCGACGGCCAGGAAAAGCACAACCAACCCGCCGAACCACACGCCCCACGCGAGCGTCACTAATGTTTGCAGGAAGCGATTCATGATGGGAAATTATATGGACATGCGCAGTAATACCAATTGGCGTGCAGATGCGATGGCGGGGTCGGTTTTATGCTTGCTGCTGTGCCTCACCGGCTGGACCCGCGCGGCAGGCAAGGAGTCGCCGGCCCGGCAGAAGGCCCGCGCACACTGGGAACGCGTGGTACTCTTTTATGGCGAAGAGGAGACCGGCGAATGGTCGCTGCGCATCCGCGATCGCGACGTGCATGACAAGGGATGGTTTGAATTCCTTGAACTCTGGAAATTCAATATCAAGGACCACAAATGGCATTCCATCCCGGTCGAGAAGGTTTCGACGGCGGTGGTGCTGCCGAAAAACAAGCCGTCGGACGCGCCGCCGGACACGCAGATGTTGATGCCGTTGAATGATGTCCCGCCGCAGACGGCCGGCCTTTGGTATGCGAAATGGCGCATGGACGGAATCGAAGGGGGCACGATGATGCGCGTCGGCACCAGCCACGCCAAGATCAGTTCCGCCCCCGATGGCGATCCGCCGCCGGGGATGCTCAAGATGGCCGTGCCGATTGATCTGAATAAATCAGAGACGATGCTCGTGCCCGACCCGAGGGCCGCGTGCGTGAAGAGTGGTGCGGGGGCGGCGGGTGCGAAATCGGGAAGTCAGAAGAAGCCGGCTGATTCTGACGCCGACAAAGATGAGAAAGCGGACAAAAAGGGCGCGGCGGACGATCGGTGACCAGCTCGCTATTGTCCGCGACACACGCATGCTTGCGCTGCGAGAACGCGGCCCTGCGGGGCACGGCCGCTAAAAGTGCGGTGTCTAACGTGGTTTGAAACGGGTTTCCCACGTTGAGGATTGCGGGGATCAGACCGTTTGTTGTGCCCCAACCCAGCGGCGCAATCGAAATGCGCCGACGCACCCGAGAAGCAGACCGCCGCCCCAGACGGAGGAGGGAAGGGGAGTTACCACGGTGATCTGATCCTGGGCGTCGGGATTGCTAAGTGCGATTAAATTTGCCTGCTTGCTGTTTGGAGTCAACGCGTTGATCCACGACTGTGCGGTCGTGTTTAATGAATCCGATACGCTATTTACGAACAAAGCGCTGAAGTCGAGATTACTCCCGGTACCTGATGCGTAAACGATCTTCCACACGGCAACCTGAAACTCGGCGGCGGTTGTCGCGTCGGTCACCTGGCTGATATCCGTGCCCCATAGCTCGCGCAAGAGTGTCGCCTTCACGCTGCCCATTCCGCCGGTGCCCTCATAGGCATCGCCGGGCTTGGGGGCGGCTTCAAGCGGGGTGAGGGTGTAGTCGTAGGTACCATTAAAGCCGATGTCCTGCGTGATCTCGATGCAGAAGGTGTAGAACGTGTTATTGCTGGAGCTCAGCGCCTGGCCGGTCGCCAGGGAATAGGGATCCGTCATGGGTTTTGAATTCTGCGTCCACATGTACTTTCCGATGTACCCGCTGCCCAGCGTTGTAGAGCCATCGTACGCAGTGATGAGAATGCCATATGGGCCGCCCGGCGCGCCAGGCCCGTTCACGTAATTGAACGTGGCATTGACGATGGTATCAGCCCGTGTGGCCGGGACCATGGAAAGCGAAAGCGCGGCGATCACCGCCCATGAGAAACGTGAAAAATGCATTGCGAACTCCCCGAACCGGTGTTGTCGAAACTCTGAATGACCCAAATAACCCAAGGATGCAACGACTGGTATTGTAACGGCCCCGGCCATAAAATGTTGTTGAAAATCCGCGAAAATCCGGAGAAAACGCGCCAAATCTCTCGAATTCCGCATTCGACGCTGAGTTTTGGCAAGACGGGGAAACTTTGCCGAATTTGCGATGCCCTATGGAAACAACCCCTTTAGCCGGCTCGCTTCCGCGACCCTGCTGATCGCGATGGTGTAGGCGGCGGTGCGGTAATCGCAATCGGCGGCATCCGCCTTGGCGTTCACCTCGTCAAACGCCCGCTCCATCACCCGCTGCAATTCGCTTTGCACGCGCTTCAAATCCCAAAAATAGTTTTCCAAACCCTGCACCCACTCGAAATAGCTGACCGTGACGCCGCCGGCGTTGGCAAGGATGTCGGGCAGGAGCGTGACGCCATTCTCGCGGAGAATCTCGTCGGCTTCGGGTGTCGTCGGGCCATTGGCGCCTTCGCAGACAATCCGCGCCTTGATGTGCGGCGCGACCGTCGCATCCACCGTGTTTTCCATGGCGGCGGGTACCAGCACATCGCATTCGCAGGTGAGAAGTTCCTCGTTGCTCAGCGCATCGGCGCCGGGGAAATCGGTCAAGGCGCCGGTCTCCTTGTAATGCCGGCCGGCGGCTTGAACGTCGATCCCGGTCTCATCGTAGATGCCGCCGTTTCGCTCGCTGATGCCGACAACCGTGGCGCCTTCCTCATCGAGCAATCGGGCGGCATGGAATCCGACGTTGCCAAATCCCTGCACCGCCACGCGCACGTCGGAGAGTTTTTTGTGCTGGGTATCCAGGAACTTGCGGAGGATATACATCACGCCGCGACCGGTGGCCTCCTCGCGGCCGACTGATCCTCCAAGAGTCACCGGCTTTCCGGTGACAACGCCAAGCTCCTGATGCCCCTTCATCATGGAGTACGTATCAAGCACCCACGCCATCACCTGCGCATCGGTGCCGGCATCGGGGGCGGGAATGTCGTGCATCGGGCCGATGATCGGCATGATCTCGCTGGTATATCGGCGGGTGAGTCGCTCTTTTTCCGCCATCGAAAGCTTGCGGGGGTCGCAAACCACTCCACCCTTGGCGCCGCCATATGGCAGATCGACCAGCGCGTTCTTCCACGTTTGCAGCATCGCCAACGCCATCACCTCGTCCATATTGACGGCGGTGTCGTAGCGGATGCCGCCCTTGAACGGCCCGCGGGCGTTGTTGTGTTGCGCGCGGTAGCCGGTGAAGACCTGGATGCTGCCATCGTCCATGCGGATCGGGCAGGAAACCGTCAGCACGCGCTTGGGCGAGGAGAGCATGGACCGCCAGAGCGGATCCAGGTTCATCGTCTTGTAAACGCGGTCGAAATACAGATGCGCGTTCTGCCAGAATTTGGAATGCGTGTCGCGCGCGGTCAGCCGATCGGTTTTATCTTTCATATAGGCCCGGCTCCAAGGAAACAGTAAGATACGCAGGGGAAAAAGGAAAGTGGGGAGAACGCGCCCGCGCCAAGCGGGCACGGGTGAGTTTCGGCGGCCTCTCTTTTCCCCTCTCCCGGTACTCCGCACGGATCGGCGGTACTCCGGCGATGTACGCTGCTCTGCGCCGGGCACATTTTTTTTGGATGCCTCCGTTCACACGACGAAGGGAACAACGATGAAGGTCTGTAGTTACACGGCGGCATTGCTTGGAACCATTGGCTTATTTTGCGTGGCCGGCTGCGCCAGCGGAGGTCGCGTGGCGCCCCCCGCTCCATTGCCTGCCGCATTAGCACAACCTCCGCGTGTCACAGCCTTGTTCACGCGGGAACTGCCGCCGGACGCGGGGCGGGAGGTTCGGATGATGACGGTGGAATATGCCCCCGGCGGCAGTTCGCTGCCGCATCGGCATCCGGGCGCGATCTTCGCCTACGTGTTGGATGGCGAAGTGCTCTGCGCGCTGGACGATGGGCCGATTGTGCATTACCACGCCGGCCAGAGTTGGACCGAGAAATCGGGCCAGTTGCACCGCGTGTCGGCCAATGCCAGTAAGACGGCGCCGGCCAGGTTGTTGGTTTTTTTCGTGACCGAACCGGGCAAGCCCGTCACCGAGCGCGCGTTAAGCCGCGCCTCGCAACACCGGTGGTGCCGGAGTGAAGGGTGAAAATCCGAAATCCGAAGCACGAAATCCGAAACAAATCCAAAAGCAGGAAAGGCGGAAAATTCAAAGGGCGCAAACGGGCCGACCCTATTTTGAAATTTCCGCCTTTGAGTTTTGAGCTTGTTTCGGATTTCGGATTTCGAATTTCGGATTTTCCCCCCTTCGTGGCCTCCGGCGGCTTTCTGGTGTATGAACAGGGTTAGCAGATCGGCGGCGATCGCATATTCCGCGCACCAGGGAGTTGTTCATGAAGGGCGTTATCCTCGCCGGTGGGACCGGCAGCCGGTTGTTTCCGATCACCAAGGTCACCAACAAGCACCTGCTGCCGGTCTACGACCGGCCGATGATTTATTACCCGCTGGAATGCATGGCCAAGGCGGGAATCGACGAGGTGCTGCTGGTTACGGGCGGCAACAACGCCGGGGATTTCATCCGCCTGCTGGGCAATGGCCGCGAGTTTGGCCTTAAGGATCTCCACTACACCTACCAGGACGGGGCGGGCGGCATCGCGCAGGCGCTGGGCCTCGCCGAGCACTTCGCCGACGGCGATTCGATTTGTCTGATTCTGGGCGACAACATTCTCGAATACACCATCCGCGACGCCTGCAAGAAATTCCGCCATCAGGGGCTGGGCGCTAAAATCCTGCTCTCTCAGGTCGAAAACCCAAAAGCCTACGGCGTGGCCGAGATGGACGGCGAGCGCGTCGTGAAAATCATCGAAAAGCCCAAGGAACCCAAAAGCAACTGGGCCGTCATCGGCATCTATTTCTACGACAAAAACGTCTTCGACATCGTAAAGACGCTCAAGCCCAGCGCGCGAAACGAGCTTGAAATCACCGATGTCAACAACGCCTACATCGCCCGCGGCGAGATGACGGCGGACAAGGTCAACGGCTTCTGGGCCGACGCCGGCGAGAACATCGACTTTTATCTCAAGGCCTGCAATACCGTATCGCGGAGCGGAGCGAACAAGGAGATTGCGGACGCGAAGTAAGTGGCGAACGAACGATTTGAAGCCCGCGACCCGTTCGGCAATCGGATCGAGTTTATCCAGCGGCTCTGATAGAATCCTGACACGGACGTCCGCCTGTGCTTGTTGCATCGCAGTTAGAACAGGTCGATTTTCCTACTCTCCAGCCGTCCGCATGGGCGGGACGCCTGTGTCACATTAAACCCACAACTGACAACCAGCATCCCCCATGCAAACCCTTTTAGTTACCGGCGCGGCCGGCTTCATCGGCTCCAATTTCGTGCGGATGCTCGTCGAGCGCAATGAACCGGCGAAGCTCATCGCTTTCGATAAGCTCACTTACGCCGGCAATCTGGCAAATCTGCGGGATCTTCTGGACAATGCCGGCGAGGATCGGCTCGTGTTCATCAAGGGAGACATCTGCGATGCCGATGCGGTGGGGCGGGTACTGGAGGCGCATCGCGTCACGCAAATCATCAACTTCGCCGCCGAAAGCCACGTCGATCGCAGCATCCGGGGTTCCGGGCCGTTCGTGCAGGCGAACGTGGTCGGCACGCAGGTTTTGCTCGATCTTGCCAAGGCGAAAGGAATCGATCGGTACCTACAAGTCAGCACCGATGAAGTGTACGGCACACTGCCCGAGGATCAGCCGGATGTGAAGTTCACCGAAGAGACGCCGTTGGCGCCCAACAGCCCGTACTCGGCGAGCAAGGCCGCCGCCGACTGCCTGGCGCGGTCGTACTTTCATACGTTCGGCCTGCCGGTGCTGATCACGCGCTGCTCGAATAACTATGGGCCGTACCATTTCCCCGAAAAACTCATTCCGCTGTTCGTGACCAATCTGATGGAGGGGAAAAAAGTCCCGTTATATGGCGACGGCCTCAACGTCCGTGACTGGCTTTACGTCGAAGACCACTGCCAGGCGCTTTGGACGGTGTTGAATAAGGGCACGCCCGGCGAGGTCTATAACATCGGGGGAAATAACGAAATCAACAACCGCAAGATCACGGAAGTCATCCTGAAGGAAATGGGCAAAAGCTGGGATGACAACGTGCAGTACGTAAAGGATCGCCCCGGCCACGACCGCCGATACGCGATCGACGCCGGCAAGATTAAATGCCAGCTCGGCTGGGAACCCAAACACCGTTTCGAGCAGGCCATCAAGACCACCATCCAGTGGTATCGCGACCACGAGCAATGGTGGCGCAGCATCAAAAGCGGCGAATATTTGAAATATTACGAAACGCAATATGCGGGGCGCTGACCGCCGGTGGCCGAACGCGTCGAGAAGGCGGGGTTATCCCTCGCGGCACACATCCGCCAGCACATGCTCGGCGACGTAGATGGGGACGGAGGTGGCCACGCCCAGGGCGATGGCGTCGCTGGGCCGGCTGTCGATTTTCACGACACTGCCGTTGTGGCGAATGTGAATCCGGGCGAAGAAGGTGTGGTCCTGCAGGTCGTTGATCTCGATGCGATCGATGCTGCCGCCCATTTTCTCGATGATGCTGGCCAGCAGATCGTGCGTGAGTGGGCGGGGATGGATTAGGCCCTTGAGGCGCCGATCAATTGCGTAGGCTTCGCCGCTGCCAATGACGATGGGGAATTTGCGGTCGCCGTCCACTTCCTTGAGCACGATGATCTGCTCGGGCTGCATCTCGCTGATGATGATTTTGTTGAGTTCCATCTGGACGGCCATCGCGGCGCCTCCTAAGGTGTGCAGCCTGTGTAAACGTAGACCTCCGCGGAAATGGAGTCAAGCGGCATGGGTGCACGACCGTCTCTGCGCCTCACCCGGCGGTCTGGAACGCCCCAGCCCGATTGCGCCCTACGGCGGGGCGGCGCGGACGCCGCTCGTGGTGCTTTTCGGCCCGGCCATCCTCGCTCAGATATGCGGCGCGGACTTGG
>DASRLH010000343.1:0-8567 GCA_035648595.1 Tepidisphaeraceae bacterium | reverse complement strand
CCTCTGCATCAATCGCGCGCGATTGAGCATCGGCACTTGCCGCCAACGCGCGAACGCGGCGGCCGATCGCTCCAGGACCATGCGCACCTGATCGGGCGAATAATTGGGATACTCATCCAACGGCTGTTCGGTGGTGGGATCGATGAGCGGCATGGTGAACCCGTGTCACGTTTTAGATTCCCATTGGCCGATCTCCGGCATCTCCATGAACGCGTAGCAGAGCATGTGGCAGATGGCCATCTGGGCATCCTCGGCGCGGCCATAATGCTCGGAGTCGATGACGATCGCCTCGTCGACGATCCCCGCCAGTTTTCCGCGCTTGCCGCCGACGAGGGCGGCGGTGAATACGCCCTTCTCTTTGGCCCATTGCATGGCTTTCACGAGGTTGGGCGAGCTTCCGCTCACGCTGAGGGTTAGCGCGATGTCGCCGGGCCGGGCGTAGTTTTGCAGTTGGCGGAGATAGACGTCGTCGTAGCTGTAGTCATTCCCCAGGGCGGTCATCCAACTGACGTTTTCATTGAGCGAGTGGATGCGGAATCGTTTACCGATCTTGTCGCTGGCGCCTTTGCCAAGGTCGGTTGCGAAATGCGAGCAGTTGGCGGCGCTGCCGCCGTTGCCGAAAACGAAGATCTGGCGGTCCTGGGCCAGCGCTTCGCGGAGGCGCTCGATGAGCCGGGCGACGGGGGCGGCGGGGATCGATGCGATCGCCGCCAGTTGATTGGCGCGATATTGCTCGATCCAATTGGTTAGCTTCGCGCCGGCGGGAGCGATTTTATTTGTTGGGGCGGCGGACATGCGAAACCTTTCATATGAGACCCATAGGCTATCACCGAGTTCGTGCAAGCCGGACGTTTTCCAGGCCGCGTTCGCTGAAGCGAACCCTACAAGCGTCTGTGATTATGCCAATTTATCCTGTGGCTGAAATCGCCTGGTCGGCCAGATGGAGCGCTCCAATGGGGACGGCGTCTTCTCCCAAACCCGCGAGCAAAATATCGGGGGCCGGCAGGAACGCGGGCATGACCATCGGTTGCAGCGCATCGGCGACGGCTAATCGAAGCGGTTCGCCCACCAGCGATAATCCGCCGCCCAGGATAATCGCGTGCGGGTGAAACAGATGCACCACATGCGACAGGCCCAGGGCCAGGTCCTGGGCGGTTTCCTCTAATATCCGCCTGGCCGCTGGATCGCCAAGGCGCAGGGCCTGGGGCAGATGCCGCGCCTCGGCTCCGGGCACTTCGCCGATCAGGCGGGCCAGAGTTCCGGCGGGTTCGTGGGCCGCGAGTTGGCGAATTCGCGCATCGACGGCCCAGCCGGAGCATCGCGATTCGAGGGTTGTGCCGGAGCGGTCGAGGCGCAGGTGGCCCAACTCCGATTCGCCCGGCGGCAGGCCGTGATAGATGCGGCCGCCGGCCACCAGTCCTCCGCCGACGCCGCTGCCGAGGGTTGCGTAAAACACTGGGTCAGAGCCTATTGCGGCGCCGCTGAATGTTTCGCCCAGGGCGGCGACGTTGGCGTCGTTATCCACCGCCACCGGTACGCCGGCCAGTTCCGAGAGCCAGTCCCGCAAGGGGAAGTTTTCCCAGCCGGCGATCTGATGCGAACGGCGGATTTGTCCGGTGCGGGTGTCGATGGGCCCGCCAAATCCCACTCCCACCGCGCGGACTTTTCCGCCTTCGGGTACATCCAGCAGCAAGCCGATGGCTTCCCGGAGTTGCTCGCAAATCCCCGCGCCGCCGAGTTCGGGGCGCACGCGTCCGCGCCATCGCCGGACGATTGCAGCGGGGCTGCCGGCCACGACTTGCACCTTGGTCCCGCCGATTTCGATTCCCAAATACATGGCCCTGGCGATGGTAGCAGATTGATGAGGCGGGGAAAGTCGGGATTCAAGAGCCACTCTGTAATGCTTCGAGCGTCTGCCGCACTTGCGGCGATGCCACGAGCGTGGCGACAAACTGTGCGTTGCGGTCCGGCGCCACCGGGACGTATTTGCCGGTTGCGGTGGCATACACGATGCCGGCGGCGTCGGTGATCGAGCCGGTGGTTTCGATCAGGCGGGAGCGGAACGCATCGACCCTGGCCTCGATCCGCAGGGCCGCGCCGACGGGCGCGCTGTTGCGATAGCGGACATTGAGTTCGCCGCACACGCAGAAGCGCCGACCGGCCCAGGTGGCGGCCCAGACCATCGCCTCATCGAGCACGGTCGCAAGCACCCCGCCGTGGACAATTCCCTCGAAGCCGATGTGCTCGGGGCGCGCCTCAAACTCGGTGGTGACGATGCCGGTGGCGGGATCGACCCCGAGGCTCAGGTGCAAGCCATGCGGATTATCCCGGCCGCACACGATGCAGCCGGCGGTGTGGGGAAGCGGGGTGGGCGGCATGGCAATTTCGCGAAATTACCCAGGGATATCGATATTTTGCGGGACTCGCTAAAAGCCGGTTGTTACGATCAGAGTCCAAAAAGCGATTGCGATTATCAGCGAAAGTCGTGAAATAAGAGTTCTCTGGAGCAGGAATGCAGTGCCCGAAGTGGCGATGGCGACGTAACCAAAAACCAGCGAGCCATATCCGCCAACCACGGAAGATATATCCACCACCACATAGAGTTCGTTGGTTGTTGGAGAAGGGGCAGAATGGGACGCGAGGTGATCAACCCCATAGAGTGCCAAGGCACATAAGCCGCTACAAAGCGCCACGATGGGCAAAACCGATCTTTTTGGGGCTTTGATGACCGGCTCGTAGGGTAATGGTTTCGGCGTCTCCATTGCGTGACAATTACATTCATACCGCTGTGACGGCAATTCCTTCGTCATTTTTTCGCAGCTTACAGAAAGTTTACTCATTCGCGGAGCACAAGATATTATCGATAATTTGCTCGCGCCGTTTGGAACAGCCTGTTGTCACAAAAGATCGGACGCGACGGTGGCAAAGGCGGTGTTGCGCCCGGCCTGCGCGCAACACGCCGGAAGGACACAGACGCAACTTATTTTGCGGCGATGACGGGTGGAAACGGCGCGACGACCACGTCCAGTTCCGGCTGTTTACTCATCTTCCAGAAGACGTGCAGGGAGGCGAAGCCGACATAGTAGTAGCCGCCGGCGAAGATCACCAAAAACGGAATCGTGCCGTAGCCGAAGTGATACCAGATGGCGATGCAGATGCAGACCGTCATGTAGGTGCCAAAGGCGATTTCCAAGCCCGGCAGCCAGAGGCGTTTTAGCGTCAGTACGCGGTCGGTGCGCCACTTGGCGCGCTTTTGCCCGGTGACGCCGTACTTGGGCGTGCGGACAAAGACGCTGGGCTTGCGGCGCATCGCGCCCCAGAACGCCTCGAAGACGGCCTTGGTGTTGTTCAATCCGATGCCGATGCCCAGGCTCATGAGGAATGGCAGGTAGAGAATGGTTTTCCAACCCGCCTCCTTGCCGAACAGCTCGCGCTGGCCAAAGATGAAAAACGTGCTGGCCGAGCAGGTGGCCAGAACAAACAAGCCGACGTTGAAGAGGAAATGGCCCCACGTCGGCTCCTTGAGCGGCGCGACCACGTTATACGCGTAGCCAAAGAATACCGGGTAAATCAGCAGCGTCAGCAAAACCATGAGCGGGTAGACGACCGTGTTGGTCAGGTGGAAGAAGGCTTCGGTCTTGATGCGATACGACAGGTCGCGCGATTTGAGAATGCGCGGCAGCAGCTTGATAGCCGTCTGCACGCTACCCTTCGTCCAGCGGTGGGCCTGCTGCTTGAATCCCACCATTTCCGGCGGAAGCTCCGCCGGGGCGCAAAGCTGCGGCAGATAGACGAACTGCCAGCCCTTCATCTGCGCGCGGTAGCTGAGGTCGAGGTCTTCGGTGAGGGTATCGTGCTGCCAGCCGCCGGCATCGTCGATGGTCTGCTTGCGCCAAACCCCGGCGGTGCCGTTGAAGTGCATGAACCGGCCGCTGCGATTGCGGGCGGTATGCTCAATGACAAAATGGCCGTCGAGGAAGATCGCCTGGCTGCGCGTGAGAATCGAGGCATCGCGGTTGAGGTGATCCCATCGGACCTGCACCATGCCGACCTTGTCATCGGTGAAATAATTGACGACGTTGCGAAGAATGTCTTTTGGAGGGATGAAGTCGGCATCGAAGATCGCGACGAAATCGCCCGTCGCCTTCTCCATTCCCTCGGCCAGCGCCCCGGCCTTGTAGCCGACGCGATTGGTGCGATGGATATAGCTGATCTTATAACCCTTGGCGGCCCACTCCTCGCAGGCCCGGCGGGCGATGTCCGCCGATTCGTCGGTGCTGTCATCGAGCACCTGAATTTCCAGCATGTCCTGCGGGTAGTCGATCTGGCAGGTATGGCGGATCACTCGCTCGGCAACCTGCTCCTCATTAAACATCGGCAACTGCACCGTGATGCGCGGCAGCGAGATGAACTTGCCCTTGGGCTGATAAACGTGATCGCGGTGTTTGAGATACAGGTAAACCAGCACGTAGCGATGCAGGCCGTAGAGTGCCACCAGCGCAAGGACCGTCACATAGACGCCGATGAGCGTGAGCCTGACAAGTTCGACCCATTGCATAAGTAAACGGTCACTTTCATATCAGCCCTTGGATGGCCGAGTTCGCGGGGCAGCGCGTTGCGTTTCGCCGGGAGTTCCCTTGGGAAGCGAGGCCGCGATTGTACGGAACACTGCCGCTCGCTGTCAACAAACAGCGGCCGGGAAGTGTCGGGGAGGGCAGTATGGCATAATTCGGGGAAATTGGCACGAGGAAAAACGAGGAGTTTTGTGGCTAATGCATTGTCACACATGGATTTTTGGGGTATCCGGCGGCAGTGACAAGCGCCATGACCGGCAGGACTCGGTCGATCGGACACGCAAGCAGGTCGCCAGCCCGGCGACACGCCGCGATCGGCGACGGAGGATGCACATGATGGAGCGGTCATTCGCCGACGGCTCCGACAGCCACAGACTCAAGCGAAACGCCTAGCGCAGGTTTAGCGGCAGCGAATCCAGACCTCTTGCTCGCGGCCGGGCACAACGTGCTGATCCTGCATCGGCCGTGAATTTAGTTGCACCCGCATCCGGCACCGCCAACGCTTCGTCCGCCGGAAGCGGCCTCACGTGAGAAATAGACATGCTCCATCAAACCTTGGGCCTGAGGATCGCGATCTGGATTCATGATCGAATCGGCGAGAGCCCCTCGCTGCCAAGGTTTGACAGTTGAGCAACCGGCGGAACTTGCGACCAGAAAAATCGCGAAGGCTCCGAGACGAGCGAGTATCTTCATATGGCATATCGGTAAGGGAACACGTCCTGACAATTATCGGTCTGTCGACGCCAATGCTTCAGGGTGCCGACTCTTTAAGAAGGAGCTTGATTTGCTCCCGGTACTGCTTGACGGTCTGGTCTCCCGAGAAACCCGCATGCACAAAGCGGATCCTGCCGGCACGGTCGATAACAAACGACGTGGGCATTGCCGAAACGTCGGCAGCCGCGACCATCTTCTGATCGGCGTCTCGAATCGTGGCGAATGATACATGCATGCTTTTGAGAAAGCGCTGCATATCCGCGCGCCTTACATCGACGCTGACTGCAATGATGACTACGCCTTGCTTCGCGAATTGATCATAAAGCTCCTGCATTGCCGGGAAGGACCTCTTACACGGTCCGCACCACGAGGCCCAGAAATCGAGGACTATAACTTGTCCTTTGAGCTTGTCAGGTAGCTTACCCTCGATTTTGAAGGAATTTAAATCGGGAAGAGCGTCTCCGGCTTTCCAAGCAGCCGAACAAGTCTGCGCCATCGTGAGCAACATCAACGTGATCCGCAATAAACTGGGTTTAAACCGCAACATAGCTTGAAAACCTCCGCGTTTGATGACGTGCCGACTCCGCAGTGATGCAGGCCTGGGCGTTGCCATGCCGTTGAATCAGTTTAAGCCCGTCATCCGGCCCAAGGATGAATGCGGCGGTCGACAGGACGCCGGCAATCGTGCATGTAGACGCGACAACAGTGACCGCCTGGCATCCGTTGCTGACCGGTTCGCCCGTACGCGGATCGACGATATGGCCGTACCGGCGCCCGCCAATCGTGAACGACCGAAAATAGTCGCCGGATGTCGCAACGGCATGGTTGGTAAGGCGTAGACAGGTCCAACAATCACCTGGGCTATCCGGCTCTTCCAAGCCGATGTACCACGCGTCTTTCAATGGCGGATGCCCAAAAACACGCACATCCTGGCCAATATCCACCAGCAAATCTTTTGTACCTCGCTCGCGTGCCAAATGAACGACCCGGTCAACGGCATATTCTTTGCCGATTCCACCAATATCGATGCCCATGTTTCGGTCTGGCAGTCGAATCGAGCGAGGACGGCGGTTGATCTTGTCCCACCCGCACTTCTCGCGCACTGCCGCGCATGTGTTCGAGCTGGGCAGAACCGACGGCTTTGACTTCCAATCCCACAGCCGCATGAGCGGCAGCGAGGCCGCATCGAAAACGCCCCGCGTGAATGCGTGCATTTCTTCGCAAAGCCCCAGCAACTCGTCGGTTTCGGCATCGACTTCCAACCAGTCACCGCCCGCGTTGGCGTTGATCTGCCCGACAATGCTCTGCGGAATGAATCGCGAATAGCGGGCCTCGAAGCACGCAACCCACTCGACGACCGCCCGCTGCAGTTCCATCGCCAAAGCCAATTGTTCGTGAACGAAGCAAATTCGGACAGGAGTGCTCATGGCACGAAACGTGAGAACGTGATATTGGCCCCGCGATTCTGACTTAACGGTGCCGCGAACTCGCTCCGTAACGAATTCGATCAGTTCTTTGGGTGCCTCAATCATTCCCGGGACTCCGGACCGCCGGCCTGCTCAAAAGTTGTATGTGAGCCCGAGCGTGAAAATGTTTGCAGACGGATAGACCGCTTGCAGAGTGTGATGATCCACGCCGTGCATCCAGTACCTGTGATATCCTACCCGAAGGTCCCATCTCTCCGCAAACTTGACTGTCCCCTCAATCCCTAGCGTGTACGTCTCGAAGGCGGACAGGCGATAATCTGAGGAGTAATACCGCGGGGTTTGAGACGGATCGAAGGTCGGGTCGCCCGGAAACTGGACCCCATAAAAGTTGGCGGCGCTCTGGCGGTAGTAGCGAACCGATGGCGACACGACGACCGCCCTACCGATCTTTTGAAACCATTGCAGTCCGACGGTATTGGCGACAATCCCGTATGAATCGTGATAAAAGCGGTAGGTGCCCTCGATGCTGCCATTCCATTGCCCGACGTCTTGGGTCGCCGACAAAAACAGCGATTGCGAATCGCGCGTCCCAGGGCGATTCTCGCCATGGAGCAGCACCTGATTTTGAGCATTCAGCGGGCTGGCGTCGAACACCACGCTCCGGTAGGGATCATTTAAGTATCCTTCTTCATGGCTGAACGTTCCGTTCGCGGCAAAAACCGTCTGCGGTCCCACGATCTGCGTGACACCGAGAAGGAAGTCATCCGTGTTCTTGTGCCTGGGTTCTGTTATATATGCATACTTTACCGGCAGCACGCGATCATAGGCGTGCGACCAACCCGCACCGAGGACCGTATTCTTGTCGTTTAGTTCGAGCGAGTAATTCAGGGATCCGTCCCACGAGATATAGTCGTTCTCCTGACTGTAGCTGAAGGCGGGTGTGAACCGGCTGGGTCCGAACGTGAGGCCGACATCCAAATCGCCGCCGCGACGGATATCGTGGCTTGACGCCAGCGGGATCGTGTTCCGGGAGACCGCCGCTGATCCGGGCGAGGCGCCGGAGACAGCATCCAGAGTCCGACTAAATCCTGTAATGGCAGAACTCGGAATTGGCGTGTTCGTGCCAGGGCGCCGCATTGTGAGTTGGTCGATCGCCGGCGCGCCTGTTGGCGTCGCCCCCGAGACCCCGTCAAAAACCCCGCTTGCAGTCACGTCCAGCCACGGGAAAAACGTTTCGTGATATCGCAGCGCCTCGGTGTCGACCGACATGCGACCATGATCTTCAACATATGTCTCGTGAAGGAAGTTTAACTGATCCTCGCTCCTCGCCTGGGCACTGGCGAGCAGGGGGACGCTCATACCAACCATCCATCGATTTAATCCCACTCTCATAGTGCGTTACTCCGAGCCGCCATGTCTCCGTGAACTCGACACACGTAACATACTGGACCCCCTTGCACGCGACAGGATGCGCTCGCCGACGTGTTGTGGCCTCACCCCTTGGTGACATTCATTGTTCCCGGAGCGCTAAACCCAGCCGAGGAGGCAGTAAAGTTTAAGGAAAGAGCGTTCGTGCCTGCTCCGGTACCGGTTCCACTGCCGGTTACCGGCCCGGTCGCGTGATTCGTGTTTGGAGCGGTCGAAAAATTGTAGGAAAACGTGCCATCCGCAGCGACGGTCCCGGTGAAGTCGAAGACCACACCGACATCGGTTGTCCAAGACCCCGAGATTTGTCCGGACGCATCCTCACTTGCAACAGTCAGCGTCACATAGTGATAGGAACCGGCGCTCGGCACAACGTTAGTGCCGTTGTACGTTCCAACCATGTTCGGCAGCGAGCTCGGGGGCGATG
>DASRLH010000342.1:0-13029 GCA_035648595.1 Tepidisphaeraceae bacterium | reverse complement strand
GAAGAGGGAGGGGGTGGGATAATTCCGAATTCCGAATGGCGAAATCCGAATGGCGAAATCCGAATTCCGAAATCCGAATTCCGAATTCCGAATGTCGAACACGGAATGCCGAATCCGAATCGGGCGAGTTGAAAAAACAGTGGCACCGGCGGCCGCCGTGTTATTGCGGCCTACCGCAGGCCCATGACGCCGGCGCTCAGGGCGGCGGCGGCGCCGAAGAAGACGCCCAGTTCGGCTACGTGCGATAGGATCGTGAAAAGACGGGTCCGCGACATTCAAGCCTCCGGCGCAAAGGATGAGAAACAGCTTCCAATGACCGGCCGCTCCGCGGCCTGCGCCCTGACATCCGTGCAGGCGGTTGACGTTTCTTAGATCGGCCGTGCCGGCGATACGCCTTACGCCGATTTTAGGGATGCAAACGATTTTGCGGGTTATGATGGCCGCCATCCCCCCTGCCATGCTCACTAGATGGGATATGAATCGCGCGGCATGCGTTATCGGACGGAGGCGCGCGGTTCGGAAATGAGTTATCGGACGAATCCTTTGGGGCCTTTGGCCGGGTGCCATCCCCTCACGTCGCATTCAATTGCTAAGTCGGATCATCCCACCCACTGCAATCGGCGGAAGTGTTGACCAATTTCGATCCCGCTTATCATTTTAGCCGGTGAGTCCCGATAAGGACCCAGAGGTTTCACCCATGCTTAACGAACTGCTCGGCCTCCTGCCCCATTCGATCGATCGCCTTCCCGCGGGGCTCCTGCTGACAATTGCCGGCTGCGGGTTGATGCTGGGATTTGCCGGCGCGCGATTTAGCCGCCAGATTCTGGCGATGGCGCTGGTGGCGGCGGGCGCCGTCGTGGGCCTTCATCTGCCGCGCTGGTTTGGATGGGGGATTGATCCGATGGGGACGGCATTTGGCGCCGCCGTAGTGCTGGGACTCAGCGGCTACATCCTCAACCGAACCTGGGAAGGCATCTTGCTTGGCGTGTTGCTGGCGGCCATCGCAGCGACCGCGATTTGGCTGGCACTGGCCGCCGGTGAAACCTGGGAGTTGCCGCGCTTCGACTTCTCCGCCAGCGCAATCGAGATCATGGCACGACTCTGGCAGTCGCTCCCATCGGCGGTGAGCCGCGCGCTGCCCATCGGATTGGGCGCGGGCCTGGCGCTGGGCGGGTTGATGTCGGCGCTTTGGCCCAAAGCCGGCCGGGTCATGCTCTACAGCCTTGCCGGCGTTGGGGCGCTGGTCGTATGCGGGGTTTTGGGACTGCAAAAGGTCCATTCTCCCTGGCTGGCATTTCTGCCCGCCGCGCCCCTGATGCAGGCCGCGTTTTTCGGCGGCATTCTGCTGGTCGCCGTCATGCTGCAATGGCTCCTGCTGCCGCGGGCAAAACATGTTGAGCCGGCCGAAGCCTGCGACGACGATTTCGTGGATGAACAAGTAACAAGGCAATCGGCTCACGAAGAAGACGACGACGAATTGCCCTGGCCCGCGCCGCGCGCAATACACGCGGTCCGACAGAAAACCGTCGCACGCCGGCAGCAGGTTTCACGGGTGTAGAACGGGTCACGATCCTATTTTTCGAGAACCTTTCAGGATGTAATGCGCCTTGGGGTCCGTCAATACACTCTTGCTGTGAACGTGCTCAAGAATATTCTTCTTGACCAAACCCATCAGAATTTTTTTGGCGCCGCCCCAATCCTTGGCCGTCAATCTCTGAGCATCGCTTACGTTAATTTTGTGATTCTCGGCGCAGAAATTAATCACCCTCTTTTCTTCCGATGACAGCGTATGGGCGATTTGAGCACCGAGTAGTTGCACCACGTCCGAGTCCACCCAAAACCGGCGGTGCTTTACGTTGTTCTTTAGTGTCACCCGGACGATGGCTCGGCCGATTTCCTCCTGCTTCCATTCGGGTGCCGGAAGCTCCATTTCCAGCATTTCCGCTTTCATCCGCCGTGTGCCTTCGTGGGCGCATTTCACATATTTCAGAAAATACATCGCATCCATCAGAAACGGATTCCGGGGCACATGCATTTCGTGAATATTCTGGTTGGTCACAAATGGAGGAAACGCACCGGGGCTTTCGACCACGAAGCGATCATCGAAGATTTTGACGAATATTGGCGTGTTGCGCATGCCATTGCCGTACGAGCGATGCACGCATGCATTAACGATGGCTTCGTACCACGCGAACTCCGGATACTCCTTTTGGGTAAAGAACTTTCCGCCAGGACCCAGCCGCGAAAACGTCCGAAGCTGCGCCTTCACCATCGCGGCAGTTCGTTCAATTTGCCGCGGAACTGTCCCATCGACAAATTCGTCTTTCACCGCATTCCATTTGTCGCCCACGCCCTCGGATTCCCCCTCGAAGCGGAGAAATCGAATGCGGCACCCCGCGACAATGGATCGTGGGTCGATTGCAAACAGGATTGCGCAGGCGATGTTCGGAGTGAAAACGCCCTGATCGAGAACCCCAAGGTGCATCAACTGTAGAATATCTTCGTTGGAATGGTCGTCTTCCCACCCCTTCTTCGCTCTGACAGAGGCGACAAAATCTGAAAGCGCCGGGTTGTCAAAGTCATGGGGATATCGCAGGTCACAAGGCTCGGACTCAAATCGCACCTCCCCTTTTTCGGACTGCAACTGCCGTATCTCGTCGGGCGTTCGCAGTTCCTTCATTCGGTTCGCGCGGCGCACATACACTTTACCGCCGACCGTCTTCACCACCCGAGACGGGTTATATAAAACATGAAAGAGCAAAACAAAATCGGAAGCACCGTCATCATCGCGATGGATCAAAACGCGTTTCACCTTGTTGTCCGCGTCTGGGCAATAAACCTCGGCTGTAAGCTCCAGCCCATTCAATCGCTTTGCCGACAGGCGAGCGCACCCCTCGAATTTCTTGTCATCCCGTATCCCGATTGCCACCAGACCACCGGGCGACGTGTTCGACCACATCGAAAAATATGGCGCGAGCGCATCTGGATGGATTCCATTGGGCTTTAGTTCGAGTCTGTAGTCTTCAAAAAGATTACGGAGCAATTCTTCGTCGGCCCGCTCGAAGATTTCGTCGGGCGAAAGCATCTGTATGGGCGGCCGATCAAACTCCAGCAGCCATTGTCCATTGGGTTCGACCGGCAAATTCATTTCGTTCTCGCGCATCTGGCTAAACAAGGACACATCGGCGGCGACGCTCTCGCTCAAAGAATACCGTGCCGCGGTATTCTTGCCCATGACATCAGCGCATCTGATTCCGCACTTCCCCGGTTCTGGAAATGGAGCAGGATTTGAGTTCAACGGCGTGTTCCCAGGTCTCCAGCCGGACATGCCCGGCGAGCTTGAGTTCGCCGGTGGCGGTGTCGAACGTGGCTTCGTCGGCCGTGCCGCCCATGAGACCCAGGATGCCGGTGATGTGAATGTGGCCGGCTGCGCTGAGCAGCGTGCCCTGTTCGCTGCCGCGAAATGCGGTGAGTTTATCGCACGCCAGCTTCCACGGGCCGGCGTTGATTGTGACGTGGCCGGTGTAGACGCCGACGCCCTCCTGGGTGGATTTGGCGTCGGCTTGCACGATTGCGCGGGCGGGGATGGCGGGTGAGATTTGGTCGAGATTCGGCGGGTTTTGGATGAAGCCGGCTTCATCCCGCATCAGCGGCTGCAGCAGTTGCGTCCATGCATTGGCGGGGCCAAGGCGCGCCAGAAGCACCGCCAAATCCCGGGGGTCATTGAGGTATCTAATCTGTCGGGCCTTGGCAAGAAGCGCATCGGCATCGCGATCGCGGCCCAGCAGGCGCAAGGCAAAAACACGCTCAACCAAGTCATGGGCGGCAGCGAGATAGCCGTCGCGCAGGCGGTCGCGGCACGCCGCCGCCCCCTGCCAGCGATCCAGTTCCCGCAGGGCGAGCAGGGGCCGATACGAACGGCTGGTCATCACCGCAAGCGCGGCCTGCGCCTTTGGGGTGCCGAGTTCGACGAGCATATCGAAGCGGGCCTGCTCGCCGGCGCGGGATGGAAATGTACCGACAGCGCCAGCGAACGCCAAGTCCGGCGGCGGCTGGGACTTGCCGGTTTTCATCGCTGAATATAGTTGGAAATCCGACGGCCAGAACTGGCTGGATGCCTGGCCGTCCTCTTTTCGCAGCGATTGAAGCGGCGCCTTCAAGGCATCGGCGCGATCCGCAGGCAGCGGAAGCATGCGCCAGCAGGCATCGAGATGAAACTCCACAACACCCGGCGGCACTGCTTGCGGCAGCGGCGCGGCGACTCCCGCGGCGCGGCGCATCTCCAAAAGCCCCAGCGCATGCCAACCGTCCGGCGGTTCGCCGGCCACGCGCGCGGCCGCCCGAAGCAGCGGGGACGCGAGGGCGGAGGGTTGCGACGCGGGCGAGGGCACTGCCGGTCGCGGCGGCGAAGGTCGCGCGTGATCCGACCGGCTTTCAGCTTCGCCGATCAAATCGGCATTCTCCGCCAGTTGGAGAATCGGCTGGTCGGGAGCGATCAGTTGCGGGCCGAATGGAACATCCAGCGGGTATTCATCGCGAACGCGCGGCGTGGCGGGCGTGTTGCGAATAACTAAGGGCGCGGGCGGCGCCTGATGGTGCGAAATGAACCATTCGGCGGCCGCGGCGCCGATCAAAACGATGGCGATGATCACGAGAATCGACAGCTTGCGGTTCATCCGCGTCGCTGGGCGCTGCGCCATTTCCCGCCGCATGCCGTCCTCAATGCGCTGCATCGCCGCCTCCGGCAGCACCGGCCGGGCATCGCGGAAGGTCTGCGCCCAACGCGCCCAATCGGCATCGGAGCGGTCATCCGAGGCGCTGTCGGTGGAATTGTTGGTCGGCGGTTGGGTCATGGATTGCTGCTCCGCGTTTCCATCAATTCGCGCAGCCGGGCGAGAGTGCGATGGACGATCACGCCGACGTTCGATGCGCTCAATCCCAATTCGCCGGCGATCTGGGTGTTGGGCACATCAAGGAAGAATTTCAGATAAACAATGCGCTGCTGTTCCTCGGTCAGCCGCTCCAGGGCCTGGCGCATACGCGACTGCATTTCCAGCCCCTCGGCAATTTCCGGCGGACGGGGAGCCGGGTCGAGGCAGGTGGCCGGCAGCGGCGCCATGGGGCGGTGCTGGCGGAAATAGCGGGCCAGCTCGCTGCGCACGATCGACCAGAGCCACGCCGCCGGCGAAGAACGGCACTGCTCGATCCGCCGAACCACGATCAAAAAAACATTGGAGACAATAGTCTCGGCCACCTGCGGATCGCCGACGCGCGCCAGCGCGTAGCTGCCGACGCCACGGGCATAGCCACGGAACAGCGCTTCGATCTGCCTTTGTCGTTCACTGGAATCCAACGGTGCCGCCGGCGTGTTACACTCGGTTACAGATTGCGTTGGCTGAGAACGCGCCTTGCACGCCCCGCGGGCGCGTGCCACGATAGCCGCCGCGGATGCACAGGCTATTTCGATACGTTCCAAAGGTCGAGGCGCGGGCGGCGACGGCGTCGCTGGTGGCGGGCGTCGTGCTCACGTCGCTCAAGTTCATCGCGTATTACCTGACCAATTCCTCGGCGATTTTTTCCGATGCGCTCGAATCCATCGTGAACGTGGCGGCGGCGGGGTTTGCCATTTACGCGCTTTCAGTGGCGCATCGGCCGCCGGACGTGGACCATCCCTACGGGCATGGCAAAATCGAATTTCTGGCGGCAGGATTCGAGGGGAGCATGATCTTGCTGGCGGCCGTCGTCGCGGTCATCCGCGCGATCGATGCGCTGCTCCACCACTTCGCCGATCTGAAGGCGGTTGGCATGGGATTGGGGCTGATGGCGGTGGCGCTGTTGGTCAACGGCTTGTTGGGCGGGCTGCTGGTGCGCGTCGGGCGGCGTGCGAAATCAGCCACATTGGAGGCGGACGGACACCATCTGCTCAGCGATGCCATCACGAGCATCGCCGCGATCAGCGGGCTGCTGGTGGTGCGTTTCACCGGCTGGGGCTACGCCGATCCGATTGCCGCGCTGCTGGTGGCCGCGTACATCGGGCGCACCGGCGTCATGCTCATGCGCGACGCGGTCGCGGGCCTGATGGATCGGCAGGATACTCACGACGAACGGCTGCTGCGTTCGATCCTCGACGCCCATTGCGGGCCGGCCGGCCAGCCGCCGCGAATTTGCAGCTACCACAAGCTCCGCCATCGCCATAGCGGGCGGTATCATTGGGTGGATTTTCACCTGGTGGTGCCCGCAGATTGGCAGGTCGATCGCGGGCACCGCGTCGCCAGCACGATCGAGTACGAGATCGAGCAGGCGCTTGAAATCGGAAACGCCACCGCGCACGTCGAGCCGTGCCATGAGCCGGGCTGCGCGGCTTGCGGACTGGAAGCGGTCAACGGCAGCGTACGGCTTGGCCCGGGAAATAAAACTGCCACTAAATAGCCGTGCGCCACTACGCGCCATTCATCCGTGGCATAACCAGAAGGGTGTCCGGCCGCGAAATGAAACCCCGATCGTGACACGGGCGTCCCGCCCGTGCATGTTGTACGGAAATCAGGATAAATCGATTTTCCCTGCTCTACAGCCGTCAGCACGGGCGGGACGCCCGTGTCACATTAAAGGATCTGAATCCACGAATGGCGCGGGTTCGCGCACGGCTATTTTAGCCGGATCAGGGGCGCGTTGCCGGGGGGGGACGCGCCCGAATCGGCCGGCAGCGGCGCCATTCGTTCCTTTCCGATCCAGCGCAGGGCCTCGCGCAGATTTTTGGCCATGGTGGCCGGATCACCTTCGCCCTGGAAGCGGACGAGCATAAGGCGCGGCTTTTCGGAGAGCAGGAACGGCGCAATCGCCGCCACGTTCAGCGTCGCGTTCTGGCGCAGGGCATCCACCACGTCATCGGCTTCGTAATCGGTGGTCACGAATTGGCCCGTCACGCTCATCTTGCCGCACGGGCAACGGTAAAAGTAAAAGATGGATTGGATCCCGGCGGCGGTGGGAATGCCCATGCCGTCGATGGAGACGTCAAGGTCGTCGCGTGGGATGGTGAAGACGTAGACGCCGTCGCCGGGCACGCCATGCCGTTGCATCACGCGGTCGATGTCCGGCCATGCCGGATCGGCTGCCTGAGTGGTGGGAGGGTTTGCGGAAGCCACGGCCACCGCTGCGGCCGCGGAGGTCGCCGCGGATGCCCGGGTTGCTCGGACCAAAGTATCCGAATCGGCACGGGCCGGACCGATTGAAGACCGCGTGGCGGGCGCCAACGGCTCGGCCGGTTGCGACGTAACTCGCGCTGTTTCGCAACCCAGCGCCAGACATCCGGCCAGCACACAGGCAAATAAAAGCTTCACGCGCCGGAAGAAATTTTGAATTTTGGTTGCAGTCATTTGCTCCCCTCCGGCAGAAGCCGGCCGGTGGCGCGCAGATGCCGAAACATCCGGCGGCGGACGTAAAACCAAGGCTTGAAAATGAAGCGGTGTAGCCGGATCGGCCAACTGATGCGGCATACGCGAGCCAATTCCTGCTCGGTCAGTTCGTCGCGCCGCAGGCGTTTCTTGTGTTTGAGGACGTGATAGATGTCGCTTCCCTGCAAGTGCCGCAACATGGGCCGATGGTCCCAACTGATCTGGAAATCGATCAGATGCGGCCGCCCGTCGTCGCCCAGAAGAATGTTCTCCGGTTTGTTGGTGTCCACATACGCGATGCCGCGCCGATGGAGTTCCGCCAGCAAATCCATCAACTGGCCGAAAAACCCGTCCGGCACCGGCTTGTCCTTGCACAGGGGCCGGCCCTGGACGTATTCGTGGACGAATCCGGTTTTGCCGACTGTGCCCAGCACCCTGGGAATGTTGGGCAGGTCCGCCAGCTTCTGATAGAAATGCACCTCGCGCCGGCAGGACCATTTCCCCAGCCACGCCATCGGCAGCCCAAACATCGAAGCCGTCCGCCCGATTTTCAGCACAACCCGCTGGCCGGCTGCGTCGTCATAGAAGCCGGTGGCCGCGACAAAATCATGTTTGACCGAGCGGGCGAGATGCCAGGTGACGCCATTGACTTCAACCCTATCGGGCAGCCCATCGCGCCCCAGAGCGCGCATCCAATACCAGATGCGGTCAGGGTGCTGGGTGCGGTCGATTGCACGGGAATCGTTTGGTTCCATCGCCGAAGAGATTATACGGGATTGGGCGGCGTGTGCGAATCGGTGCGTGTGACGCCGACGGGGCCAGGTTTTCCAGGCCAGGCGGCGCCTCTGATTCCCTCGACGGGCGTGCCGGATTTCCCGGGTATGCGTAACCGTTGATATCCACAGGGTTAGGCGGGGCAGACATTCGTGTCTGCCCGTTCGCCGCAGGGACATTCTTGTCCCTTCCTTAGTTCTTCCGGTCCGCTCGGCGGGGGTGAGTACACCCCGCGCTCGCGGACCGGGGGCAGACAAGAATGTCCGCCCCACCGGGGGGACCGCCACAATCGGGCGCTACACCCCCCCTCCGCCCGTAAGCCGGGGGAGGGTTGGGGTGCGGATTCGGATCCGCTACACTTGGCGAATGGGGCGCGATCCAGGCCGCGATACATTCTTGAGAGGCATAGGCAGAATGCTTCGGCCTCCGCCGGCCATCGCGGCGCAACCGCCGGACGATGATCCGTTGGCCATGCTTGAGCGACTTCACGCGGGGGAACGGCCCGATTATTGCCTTTATCTTCGACCCATTACCGGCGCGCCGGCGGCAAAAAAAGATCTGCTGTCGGTGGACGTGGAAGAACTCTTGCTCAAGGCGTTCGACCCACTACCGATGCTGGTGGTCGATGAGGTGGGAAAGGACGGCTCGGATGCGGGACTGCCCGATGAATCATTCCTCATGCTGGCAAACTGTGCCCGCGTGCTTTTGTTGGTTCCCACCGCCGAGCCGCGCTTTGGGCGCCGATTGCGATTGTTGAAGGAACAAGGCCCGCTGGATCGCTGCATTTTTCTGATGCCCGAGCAAGGCACGCTGGGCAGCGCTGACTGGCCGGCGCTTTGGCCGGGCGCCTGCGCGGCGGCGGCCGAGGCGGGCATCGAACTGTCCGGCTATACTTGCGGAGGCTGGCTCTTTCGACTCGGCCCGGACGCGAAAGCCTGCACTTTCAGGCCCATCGTCAATCCGACTGTCGAAAAAATAGCCAAGGCACTGGAATCGATCTGCGCCCAGATGTGAGATTGCTAATGATCGCCGTGAGCGTGGACGTCGGCTATGTCGCGTTGTTTATCGTGCTGGTGGTCGTTCCGCTAGTAGCGATTCTGGCGGCGGTGGTGGATCGGATGATCGTGCATCGCCGGCAGGACCCGGTCCGCCGGTCCAAGCCCACCGGCGGGTTTCCCATGATCGCCGGGCCTCCGATGGCGGGGAAAACCGCATCGCCGCCAGGCAGCACCTACCGCATCGCCGGAGCCATTGCCGCCACCGGCGAACCGATCCTTCTCCGCATTTCTGCCGACACCCCCACGCAGGCCCGAGCGCAAGCGCAACTCAAGGGAGTGATCGTGACGGAAGTGGTGAAGGAGTGAACGCGGCGGCGGCAACGACCGCACGCCCGGCGACTACCATTCCTGTGCGCCCTGTTTCATCCATAATCACCCAGTGGGCCGTGATTTTTCTCGGTATTTTGTTCCCGGCTTTTTCTGTCGCGGCCGATCCCCCCGTCAGTTTTCACAAGGATGTCGAGCCCATCCTGACGCGAAGCTGCGCCGGCTGCCATCGGCCCCAAAAGATGAAGGGAAAACTTGACGTCACGTCATACGCGGCGTTGGCGCATGGCGGGAAGAAGGGCAAGGCGATTGAGCCGCGAGAGCCGGCCAAGAGCCTGCTGATCACCCAAGTAAGCGGCGATGATCCGAGCATGCCGCAAAAGGGGCAGAAACTGACGGCTGACGAAATCGGCTTGCTCACGCACTGGATCCGTCAGGGCGCCAAGGACGATTCAGCGGAAGCTTCCCAATCTTCCCGCGCAACGGAAGGCCGACCGCAATACCCGAGCGTTTATGCGGTGGCGCCGGTGATCGATGCACTGGCTTGTTCGCCGAACGGGGCGGTGCTGGCGGTCGGCGGTTCGCATGAGGTGCTGTTGCAGCATGCCGATGGATCGGGGCTGATCGATCGGCTGGCCAGTGCATCGGCGTGGATCACTTCCATCTGTTACTCGGCGGATGGGCAGTTGCTGGTCGCCGCCGGCGGGGCTGCGGGCGAGGCCGGGCGGATTGATGTGTGGGACGCCTCGAATCACAAATTGCTTCACGCCTACTCCATCTCCGGCGACACGCTGTTTGGCCTGAGTTTATCGCCCGATGCCGCCCGCGCTGCGGTCGCGTGTCCGGATGCCACCGTCCGCGTGATCTCCCTGGCCGATGGGAAGGAACTGGCCCGCCTCGACCCGTTCACCGACTGGGCCCTTTGCACCGCGTTTACCGTGGATGGGACGAAACTGATCGCGGGGGGTCGCGACAAAGAACTGCGGCTTTTCGATCTGAGTTCTCGCAAGCAGGTCGATGTGGTGAACGAGCCCGTCGAGCCGCTGGTGTGTCTCGCCCGCAAGCCCGGGGAGGACGTGGCGGCCTGCGGCGGTTCCGGCGGGCTGCTGCGAATCTTCAAAGTCTCCGACCTCCAAAAACGCACCGAGGAAAAACGCGATCCCAACCGCATCCGCGAACTGGAGCGCCAGAACGGCCCGATCAACGCCCTGGCCTTCAGCCCCGACGGCAAATGGCTGGCCAGCGCCTGCATCGGCGAAGCCCGCGTCTACTTGGCCGCCGACGGCCATCGCGTTTCCACCTGCCTGGGCAACGCCGGCCCCGTCTTCGCCGTCTGCTTCAGCCCCGATTCCACCCGCCTCTACACCGCCGGCTTTGACGGGCAGGCGCGGATATTCGACGCGCAAAAGGGTGAGTTGAAGAAGGCGTTTGTGCCGGTGCCCAGATAACACCAAAGCGAGCATTCGCCATGTCATCAAACACCCCCGGCGCTGGTCAACTTTCCCAAAAGCCCCCGGTTTTGGAATACGAGACGCCAGCCCATATGTGCGATCCGTTTGCGCCTCGAATCCCAACGGGTCCGTTCACAAAGTTCATCTGGCGGTTCGCCCGCCGCGCGGGCCGGGCCATGAAGCCGCTCCTCAAGCCCAGCCGTCGGCTGTACACACCGCCGGATCGACGGTAGGTCCGCAATGGCTCATCCGGCTTTGGCGCTGGCCACCGGTACGAAACGGATCGCCTCCCGTCCGCCGATGGACATGTTCACCTGGATCGTGTCGCGTGCCCGCGTCAAGCCTGAGCTGCACCCTTTTCCCCCACGCGGACGCGGCGTCCCGCCGCGTGCCTTCTCCACGGGACGCGGAGGAAGAAGAAAGCGACGAGGACGTCGCTTCTACATAGACGCGACGTCCCCGCCACGTCTCTATCAGGCGCGGGCATTCCCGCTTCCCTCACGAAAAGTCGAATTTTCCCTTGCCGCAATTGTGAAATTCGTCCACAAAGTGGTTGAAATTCGTCCACACTTTGGACGATAATCAACCAATGGCATTACTTGATCGTGAATTGGTTCCGGCAGTTCTGGCGTCGCTGAAGGACAGCCCCGTGGTCTTTATTCAGGGGGCGCGCCAGACGGGCAAGAGCACGCTTGCCAAATCGCTGGCGGGCCACGGCTATCCCGCGCGCTATCTCACCCTTGATGATGCCGTCACGCTTTCGGCGGCCCAGGCCGACCCGCGGGGATTTGTGGCGGGGCTGGATTCGCCGGTCATCATCGACGAGGTGCAGCGCGCTCCAATGCTTGCCTTGGCCATCAAGTCCGCCGTGGATGACGACCGCAAACCCGGACGCTTCCTGCTGACCGGATCGGCCAATGTGCTGCTTCTCCCACGGGTCGCTGAATCTCTTGCCGGACGCATTGAGATACACACGCTTTGGCCGCTGTCGCAGGGGGAATTGGCAGGCGTGCATGAGAACTTTATCGACGCGATTTTCAGAGCCAGGTTCAGCGCCGGCGACATCACGGGGGAAAGCTGGAACCGGCTCGTGGAGCGGATGGTGGCCGGCGGATATCCCGAGATGCTTCATCGCACCGCCGACGAACGCCGCCGGGCGTGGTTCGGCTCTTACATCACCACCATCCTGCAACGCGACGTGCGCGACATCAGCAACGTGCGCGATCTGGCGGACCTTCCGCGCCTTCTGAAGCTCGTGGCGTCTCGGGCCGGCGGTCTTCTGGACTACGCCGACCTCGCCCGCGGTTTGTCGATGCCACAAACGACGCTCAAGCGCTACATGGGACTCTTCGAGGGAACTTTCCTGGTGCAGACGTTGCCGGCCTGGTTCACGAATATCGGCAAACGCCTGGTCAAAGCGCCCAAGTTGCTCTTAAACGATACCGGCCTGCTCATTCACCTGCTGGGGACCAGCGCCAGCCGGCTCCGCTCGGACCGCACGCTGGCCGGCGGCGTGTTGGAAAACTTCGTCGCCCTGGAACTGCTCAAGCAGCGCGGCTGGTCGAAGCTCCAACCGAACCTGTATCACTTCAGGACCCACCCCGGCGAGGAAGTCGATCTGGTCCTGGAAGACCCGGCGGGCCGCGTGGTCGGCATTGAAGTGAAAGCCTCCGCGAGCATCGACGCCCGCCACTTCAAGGGTCTCCACGCCCTCGCCGCCGCAGCAGGCAAGCGATTCGTGCGCGGCGTGGTCCTCTACGGCGGCGACCAACCCGTCCCGTTCGCCAAAAACCTGCACGCCCTGCCCCTGCCGGCCCTCTGGCGGAAATACGCCGGTTGACGCCCCGCCCACACAACCGCCGGTTCGTGGATTCGCCCCCCCGGGTGCTTAGTTGCCGCCGCGCAACTCAACATGATATACTTCAGGCATGAGCGCCATACCCGTTTCCCCACCCCGCCAGCACATCACGAGCACGCCCGGCGTGTGTGGCGGAAAGCCGTGTATCGTCGGCACTCGCATACGGGTTTGGGATGTTGCGGTTCTTGCGCAGGCCGGATATTCGCCCGACGAAGTGATCGAGCAGTTCC
>DASRLH010000341.1:0-25303 GCA_035648595.1 Tepidisphaeraceae bacterium | reverse complement strand
GATCACCGCGGGCCCAATCACCGTCTTGCCGGACTCGACCGTTCGCCCGGCGCCCACCCAGACCGGGCCGATGAACTTCGTGCCCGATTCAATGCGCGATTGCGCATCGCGCCAGACCTGATCGATGGCTTTTCTCGCGCGAAGGACCGTCGAGTCGGGGCGTTTCCAGGTCTGCACCAGGTCGTGCACGAAATAGGAAACCTCCCGGCCATCGATGCGGTCGTAGACGGTGCCCTGGGTGGAACGGGTGGCGCGGTCATGGCGGGGGATGAAGCGCCGCAGACGGCGCCAGCCGCGCATCGGATCGGGCGCGGATTGCCAGAGCTGCGCGATCTCGCGGTCCGGCGTCAGCGCGACGCGCGCCAGCCGGCTGGAGGCATCGTACAGGCGCTGGAAGCGCACGAACCGGTCGGCCTCGTCAAGCACCACGTTCTCTCGATAGCCGCGCTCGCGGGAATCATGCAGACGCACGAACAAAACCTGCGGCTTGATCCAATTCAACGCCTCCATCAGGTGCGTGAGGGCGAACAATGAAAGCGTTCCCGGCTCGACCAGGAGATACAACTCGGCATGCCGAACGATTTCCGAAGGCTCCCCCTGCGCCACCACCTGCACGCCATGCGAGGCCCAGTATCGATTATGAAGCTGAAGCGGATCGAGCCCCCAGATCGTCCGCGCGGCAGCGGGGCCGGCGGGTTGTGCTAGCGCGGATGCGGCCGGCGACGAAATACTCGCACCGGCGCTGGCCGACGGCGCGCCCAATTCCACGGCGGAGGCGATTTTCGCCGTCACGGAGGCGGAGGGGATGGGTACGTTGGTGGCAGGCATCAGGTACTGGAAGTCATGATTGGCTTGTAACACATCCGGGCGCCTGCAATGGCCATCGTTGCGCCGAAAGTGTACCCGCCTTGCGTGACACGGGCGTCCCGCCCGTGCGTGATATTCTGAACTTGGGAAATTCCGCTTTTCGAAGTTCCATGCCGACAGCACGGGCGGGACGCCCGTGTCACCACAAACACCACATCACGGCTTAAACGCCGACTGCACCGCACGGGCGACCGGGCCCATTCGCGGGCCGGTGTTGTGGCCGGTGCCCTTGGAAGCTGATCGCAGCGAGATGCCGCTGATGGAGCGGTCGAAGTCGGCGGATTGCGCGCGGTTGAACACCACGCCGGCCAGATGGGCGCCGATGTGGTTGAGATGCTGGATCGTCTTCTCGACGATCGGGCGCGGCTGGCCCCGGCTGACGGTCAGGACGACCGAGTCCACCGCCGCCGCCACCAGCGAGGCTTCGATGCTTCCGAGCACCGGGCCGGTATCGACCAGGATCGTATCGAAATGCTTCTTGGCTTCCTCGATGAGCCGGCGAAGGGCGGCGGGGGAAAGCGTGCTGGCGTGTAGCGATTGGCCGGTGCCGACCGGCAAAATCGCCACGTCCGCGATGTCGGTGCTCCGGACGTATTCGAGCAGCGAGCGGTGCGCGATGGCTTCCAAAACGCCCTCGGAGGCGTTGACGTTCATTCGGGAAGTCAGCCCCGCGCCGATCAAATCGCAGTCGATCAGCAAAGTTCGCGTGCCGCAGGCGGCATAGCTGAGGCCAAGGGCGAGCGTGAGACTGGTTTTGCCATCGCCGGGCGCGGCGCTGGTGACGGCAAACACCCGGCGTTCCTCCTGCGTGCCATCGGTGTTGATCTGCAACATCGTCCGGATTTGATGAACGCAGTGGGCGGCGATGGAGGCCTGCTCCGGGTCGCTGAGGCGGTCGGGCAGGTCGGGGAGAATGCCCAGCAGCGTCAGGCCGCCGGTGGTCGGCTGGGCGGCGGCATCGTCGCTGAAGCGGAATCGCGGGTTCATCAGGCTCGCCAGCAGCAGCAACCCGACCGGCAACCCGCCGCCGACCAGCGTGCCAAGGGCCGTGAAGGCGATGCGGCGGTCATTGGCGATCGTGGCGTTCCCCTGCGGATCGACCACGTTGATCTTCTCCATCATCGCTTTTTGATTGTTGAACAGATCGACCATTCGGCGAAAGCCCGTCAACTCCTCCTCGGTCTTGGTCAGTTCGGCGCGGACGGAAGCAACCTGCTGGCTGCGTCTTCCTAACTCGTCGGTCCGGCGTTTGAGACTCTCGTATTGGTCGTTGACACGCTTGACCGCGGCTTCCTTTACGCTCAGGTCGCGGGGAATCAAAACGCCGCCGGTGCTGTCGGGCTTCCATTCGATGAAGTATTGGCGCCGTAAATCGTCGGCATACTTGTTCATTGCCGCCGTTCCCAAGGTCATTCGGGATCGCGCGAGAATGGCGGCAGGATTCTTCATGCCATAATGCGACTCAAGCTCCTCGGCGTCGGACTTAAACTTCATGCAATTCTTGTACATTTCCTGCATGGCCAGGTCCACGCGCGTCAGGTCTTCAACGGAGTACGCGGCGCCGCCGGCCCGGGCTTCGGCCTTCTTGAGCTGATCACGTTCTTCCTCAAGCTGTTGAGAGGCTTTCTCCTTATCCTTTTCGACGCTCACCAACTCCTTAAACTTTTCCTCATAGATTTTTTGTAAATCATCGCCATTGGTCGCCAGCAGGCCATCCAGCCTTTCCCGCTGCTGTCGCTGCGTCTGCCCGGATTTTAGCACCTTATCGTTCCAAAACAGGATCTTCTTGTCGATCTCCGCGTTGTCCTCGTCGCCGTAGATTTCCTGATAGGCTTTGATGACGGACGATACCGCGATGGGGCAAACCTCTTTGGCGTCGGGATGATCGTCCGTGTAAACCACGTCAATCATGGTGCCCGATGGGGGGAAGCGCACGGACAAATTCCTGGAGAACTCCGCCAAGGCTTCATGGTTGTTGGAGCGGCGGGCAAGCCAGTCCGGGCTGGTCATGGCGCGATTCATCACGCGCTCGCTGTGAATCTTCGCCATCGCGGTAGCCACATACTGCTGATACATGGGCATGACCTTGTCGTACAGTTCCGGCGAGACAATGAAGGGCTTTACCTCAATGGTTCCCATGCTTTGATAGGCGGGTCGGGGCAGGAAGAATCCCGCCGCGCCGCCCGCGATGGCGAACATGCCGGCCAGGGCGACGGTCAAAATATACCGCCCGCGCAGGTGCTGATGGATTTTGCCCAGCGGCGTGTTGGAGGTCTGCGGGGCCGTGAGCCCGGTGCCGGTCGACCAGGGGGTGGGCTGGATCGGCAAAGTTTGCGGGGACGATGAAAGCTGAATTTCCTGGCTCATATTTTTTTCCGATCTGGATGATCCTCATTGAGGATGTTGATCACGTTCGTGTCGGCGCCAATTAAGGTGGCAAACACTTCGTCGCGTACTTCGGGGCGCAGGCCCGCGTCCATCACCACCTGAAATTGCGCGGCGCCAAAGCAGCGGCGCTGGTAGTCGCTTGCCGCGGCGCGCACGCCGGAGATATCCGGCACGATCCCCCGGCCCGGGACCACAAAGAAGTTATAAACGCTCTTGCGGTCGATCCCGTGTCCGGGGACGGCGGTGAAGGTGTACTCGATGCCGTTGATCCACATGCCGCCGGCATTGATATGGAAGGGACGGCGGCCCACCTGCGGCTCGCCGCTGGAGGGATAGCAGATCGGCGGGTAATGGCCCGCCATGTCGCGCGAGTCGGCGCATTGGGAAATCAGCAGATCCGCCCATAACCCGTTCCCGTTGCGAGGCCAATCGGCGGCGTGATCGGTGTAATGGCGGTTGATCAGTGCGTTGGGGCGCAGCAGTTGAACCGCCGCCGCCGGCACGGTTTCGTCGCTGCCGGTCCATTCGCTGTGCGGGCCAATGACGTACGGGAATGCCATGATGGCCTTGCGGGCCTGCTCATGGTAGGGGGCGGCGTCCTTTGGCTTGACGTGCCGGGCGTTGTCCATGGCAATCACCGCCAGAACGCCCAGGCACAACGCGGGGGCCGCGAGGATGGAGGTCTTGGAGTTCATGTGCTTGCATTCCCGCGCGGCTGCCGAAACCGAATCGTGACGGCGGTGCCACGAACGGCGCGACGTATCACGGGCGTCTCGCCCGTGCCGGTTGCTTTTGTGTTGGCAATAACCGCGATTTTCATATCTGAAGCCATCGGCACGGGCGCGACGCCCGTGATACGTTGAACGATCTCATCCCTTCAATAACGACCTACTGCTCCGTGCGTCATGCTGCCAGTGTATATCGCATCACCGGGATCATCGCCCAGCGGAGTATTTTGATGATTCCAAGCAACATCAGAAACGAAATCGGCAGCATCAGCCAGCCGCTATACGTGTGAAAAAGCTCGCCAAAACTCCTGGAATAATAGCCATATATCCAAATTGTCGGCAGAATCCGCAGCACGTTGCAGAAAACCGTGGCCAGGGGGCTGGCGGCCAGCAGCAGAAACCGCACGCTATTGCGCAGCGGCAGCCCGAAACAAAACGCATAGCTGATGAGTAACAGCGCGAACACCATTCGCAGCCCGTTGCAGGCCTCGGCGATATTGACGGCTTGGCCGTTGATTTTCAAAAGGTTCTGATATCGATCCACCTGTACGCCCGCCAGGCTAAAGACGATTTGCGAAATATGCGCCGTCCACGTTTCGAGCGGCATGGCGATTTTCTGGCGAATCAGCCCCGGAACGGGGATCAGGAAGATCAGGACGGCGACCGCCGGGAAGAACCGGAAGAGCATGTGCTTGCCGAGCACGGACATCGCGCAGCCGATCACGACCAGCACGGCCCCGCCATGCCAAAGCGATTGGGTGCCGCTGTAAAAGCCCCATGTGCTGATGGCCCAGCCGGCAACGGCGATGATGAATCCCAGGGCCGTTCCGCTGGGTTTGCAGTATCGGAAGCGATGGCGTCGAACGAAGACCATGCACGCGGCCACGATCGGCACGAGGAAGATGTGGCTGTATTCCTCGTCGGTTCTGGCCCAGTCGTAGATATCGCGCCAGGCGTCCCAGGTGGCAAGAATGCCCAGCGCAGCCATCAGGAGGGCGGCGCCGGCATGCCAGCGCGTCCAGCGGTCGGTACGTTGCGGCCAAAGCGGAATGCCTCGGCTGGTCATTGAATGGGCCGACATAGGTCTTGCTTCGTTGAACCGCGGTTGCCCTAATCGCTTACAACGCTCACGCCCGCGCGTCTGAAGGCACGGCGCGCGTCCGGGTCGCCGGTGATGATCTGATCCACGGCAGTATGGTCACGCCGCACCACAGCACCCGGACAGACCATAGATCGCACCAGCACCGCGCCTTCCTCGACACGGCCGCCAGCCAATACCACCGAATCGTGCACGCGCGCCAAGGGACTGACGGTCGCGCCCGCCTCCACCAGCGAAAATACCGGACTCCAGTCCTCGGCGAGCGGATCAGTGATGGCAGGTTTGCCCGAGCGCCGGCGGTGATAATAATGCAGCGCCTGAATGTAGCCTTCAAGGGAGCGAACGGGCAGACCGGTTGGACGCCGCCGCTTTACGACGCGTACATCAAATTGACTGGCGATCAGAGGCAACCCCTGTTCCTTCATGTCTACAAATCCGGTCGCTCCCAGCAGCCGCAATGTCTTACAGGTGACAAGCTGAATTCCGCTGGGTGTGCCGTCGTCATGGCTGATGACGGTCACGTCGCCGCGCTTGCGATCCAGCGCGCTGACGATCACCGGCAGCGGGTCAAGCAGGATCTGGGCGGCGTTGGCGACCAGGATCAGATCGTCGTCCTCATAATCCTTGGCGATGTCGCGTAAAACCCCGCCGGTGCCCCGGTATTCCGACAGATCGCGCTCGACGCGCCAGCAGCCCATGAAGCGGGCATCGGGCGAGCCGGGTTCCGGGGAGTTTTGGTTGACCATGACCCGCACCGGCAGCTTTTCCAGCCCCGACGTCCGCGCCACCTCGGCAGCCTGCGCGAGCCAGAAATTAAGGATCGATCCGCCCTCGTCCAAGGGAAAATCAAGCACGGATCGACAGGCGGCGGCGGACAACGCGTTGATCCGCACCGAGCCGCCCAGCAAAATCAGCGCTCGCAGGCGGGATAGGGGCCTACCGCCGGTATGTTCGATTGTGGAAGCGCTGGATATCCACGGGCCGGCCGAATCGGGTAATTCCAACGCGGCCGGCAGACTCAGTGCCCCCTGAGCGAGAATTCCCGGCGAAGATACGGGAGTGGCCCGGGGTGTTGCGGGCGATTCGGGCAAAATCTCGGCTGCCCCGGCCCACAGATGTTGTCGCAGGCGGTTGGGAATCCCGCGGGCCGCGCTTCGCGCCAGCAGCGTGGTGGCGAAGGGAACGCCAACCATGACATAGCGCTTGAACAGCCGGCGGGGCTCCTGCGAAAGCCGATGCACCCATTCCAGGCCGGTGACCTGCATCCATTGCGGGGCGCGCTTCACGTCGCCGCACAGGAAGCTGAAACTATTGCCCACGCCAAGCCACCAGGCGTTGGGCAATATCTGCCGGAGTTTGGCAATCAGCCGTTCCTGCTTGGGAGAACCCAGGGCGACGTAAATAATATCGGGCTTGGCGGTGGAAAGCATGGCGATGATGGCGGCCATTTGCGGCGGGTCGTTCTCGAAACCGACAGCCGGGAAGTGCCACCCGGCAATCTTCAGGCTCGGACAACGCTCGCCCAACACACGGGCGGCGCCCTCGGCGGTATGTGGCGACCCGCCTAGCAAAAAGATGGACCGCTTGCGATTCGCCGCCGCGCTGGACAATGACGAGATGAGGTTCGACCCGGCCACTCGTTCCGGGAGGGGCGTCCCTTGCAGGCGGCTGGCCCATACCAAAGGCATCCCATCGGCAACCACCAGATCAGCCTCGGCGACCAACGCCCCAAAATTCACATCACTGAGGTATCGGCGCAGATGGTCCAAGTTCGGCGTCACCACTACGCCGCCGCGCCCCCGTTCCATTTGTGTCAGAATATGATCGATGCAGTCGGCTTCCGTAATGGCGTGAACCATAACCCCAAGAATATCGACCTTGGGCAAGACTTTGTCCGGCAGGGCGCCCACGGCCACGTTTGCGCGTTGTGCAACGGCGCCGCTGCGCGCGCCATTCCGGCGGGGCGCGCGCTTTCCCGTTGATTCGCTGGCTTCCCACGACGGCTCATACCGCAGGTACATGCTTCCTTCTTCCCTGTCCACAAACAAACATTACCATCACCCGACATTGTTAATCGGCCGGGGCGGCAATATGTCTCTTATCGTCATAACGGCGACGAAAACAGACCCTCGAAATTTTATTCGGCCAATGCTCGGTGCTTTGCCGCCGTCAACGACCCAGGTTTTCGGACGCCGCCCACACCGACCCACTCTCTGTTCCCTAAAATATGCCCCCACTTCCGCGATTAGGCAACCCAAAATAAACCGGAATTACGAATCATTGTCCGCTTAAGCCCGCGTTGGCAATAGATTGGGCAAACCGGGCAATATAAGTAGCTTCAAATCCAAGCGGACACGTCATTTACATTCAATCATATGCAAAGCCCGTGCTTGCGAAATTAAAAAGATCAGCTTGGTTGACGAAACCGGAATTGGAAGGCATTTTGGACGGAAAGTGAAGGGAACGGCGGCGACCGCGCCAAGTCTGATGATAGGCGCGCTATGCCGAACATCGCGCGCTATGGCTTGGATGGGTGGGCAGCCTGCCAAATGCCTACGCCCTGCGCGGTGGTTGCTGCCGTCGCGCGTTGCTTGCCTTGCAGCAGAGCTCGCCATTGGTAGCTGCGGAGGAATTTCCGAAATTCCTCATCCCCATATCGCTCCCGGCGTTGGAGCATGCTTTTCAGGTATCCCCAAAGCATCGCAATGCCGCCGATCACAACCGGAGGCCGGCTCATCCGAAATATCGCACTGGCCAGCATGTAAACGAACCCGGTCCCCATGAAGTATTGGCCGATTCCATGCCGTACGCGTCCGGTCCACCAATTCTTGTGGCTGGTTCCCATGGGCCGCAGATGCTCGAAGTTGATGCCCGGCTCATCCCAACTGGCGGCAATCCATCCCAGCATTCGGCAGCGGTGACAGTCGATCCCATCCCACATCAGCTCGCGCACGAACTCGCCAATCTCCTTGAAGCACGCGGTCCGATAAAACTTGATCATGCCCACGGAGTTTTCATCGCCGCACATTTCGCTGATCGGTCGTCCGGCGGCATCGCGGAACCAAGGCTTTCCACTGCATGTGCCCAACCGAGGCTGGGCCTCCATGCGCTCCATCAATGTTTGGAAATAGCCCGCCGGCAGATCGAGATCGAGATCCAGTTTGCACACATAATCGAACTCATCCGGGTTAACCGTGTCATACCCGGCGTAAAATGCATCAATGACGCCGCCTCCGAGTTTGCGAAACCCTCGATCCTCCCGTCGAATCACCTTTAGAAATGGCAGGCGGGCAGCATACTCCGCCAAAATGGCCGGCGTGTCGTCGGTCGATCCGTCATCCACCACAATCCAAAGGGCAGGCGGAATTATTTGGCGGGCCACGCTTTCCAAGGTGCGGCGGGCATATTTCGCCTCATCCCGGCACGGCGTGACGAGCAGATAACGCCGCCCTTGAATGTTTAATGAATCTGAGTTCGTCGGCAACATCATTCACATCCAACCGTCCGCCTGAGAAGCCGCGCTCTTCTCCTATCGGCGCGCAAGCATCACAACAGTTCAATTTGAAGCGATCCCGTTTACAGTCGCGGATCGATTGGCTCGCTCTCCAGCGCCAGCACGCCGAACACGCACTCATGCACCCGCCGGAGCGGCTCGCGGCGGACGAAACGCTCCAGGGCCTCGATACCCATTGCAAACTCGCGCAGGGCCAGCGACCGCTTGGCGGCGAGGCCGCGCCTTCGGAGGCGTTCCAGGTTTTCCGGCGCATCGTATTCCGGGCCGTAGATGATCCGCAAATACTCGGGTCCCCGGCATTTTACGGCCGGCTGGACCAGGCCCTTCTTGCCGCGAACCACGAATTCCATCGGCTTCACCACCATTCCCTCGCCGCCGCCGCTGGTGAGCTGTTCCCACCAGGCGATGCCCAACGCGATGTCTGCCGGTTCGGTCACGTCAACAACGCGATTCGCTGTTGCCAGCAGCGGAGTATCCGGGGCGGCGGCGACCAGCCGGGCGAGGGTTTGCATGTGCCAGACGTGATCCTTATCAACATGCACCCGCCCCTCGCTGGCCAGCAGGTGGAACGGCGCCAGCTTGAGGTCGCTCACCGACCGCACGGGCCAGCAATATTGGCGATAGGCATCGACGTAGCGATTGACCCGAACCAGCCGCTCGTGCTGGCGGACAAGGGCTGCCGACAGATCAGGGGTTCCCTCGGCGCCATAGCGCGCGGCGGCTTGCTCAAGCACCGGCACCGCCGCTGCCACCGCCGCCCGCGAGGCCGAGCCCACGGCGGCGTATTGATTTTTGAGCAGATCCTGCGCCTTGGCCGACCAGGGCATCAACTCGCAATCGAGGCAGAACCAGTCGCTGGCGAATTCCTCCCAGAAACCCGCCGCGCCCAACGCTTCGCGCACGATCTCCAACAACTGTCCCTCCACCGCGCGATCCTCGAAGAATCGCCGGCCCGTGCGGGTATAGATGATGCCGGCGCTGTTCTTGATTCCAAAGCGCCGCAGGCCGGTCTGTTCATCCCGGCAAACGACAACCACCGCCCGCGAGCCCATGTGCTTTTCCTGGCAGACGACCTTGCCGACACCCTGACCGCGGAAATAGTCGAAGGCTTGGCGTGGATGTTCCAGAAGCCCCGGCTGCTCGCTGGTCTCGGTCGGGGACATGGTGGGGGGAAGGTAGATCAGCCATTTGGGGTCTGCCGCGAATCGGCTCATCACCTCCAGCGCCGCGATCGCATTTTCCTCGCGCACCGTCACGCTGTGATGCAGGCGGGTGGTCACGATGCGCTTGCCGGTGACATCCGCCAAATCCAGAATGTCATCGTGCTGCTGCTGGGCGGTCAGGGCGACGGCAGATTGCTCCGGGGGCAGGAATGGCCGGCTTGACTCGGCATAAGTGCGCAAAGCCGGCACGGAAATGATTTCCATCTCCGGCCATCGCAACGCCGACAGCTTGCCGCCGAACACGCAGCCGGTGTCGATGTTGATCGTGCGGTTGAGCCAATCGGCGTCGGGCACGGGCGTATGCCCGTAGACCACATGCCCAAACCCGCGATACTCGGCGGCCCAGTTGTAGCGGATCGGCAGGCCGAATTCGTCGGTCTCTCCAGTGGTTTCTCCGTATAGCGCGAACTCGCGCACACGGCCCGAGGCGCGTCCGATATACCGCTCCTTCATCCCGGCGTGGGCCACGACGAGCCGGCCGTCGTCCAGCACATAATGCCCAACCAGCTTGTCGATGAAGCGCGCCGTCTGCTCGAGAAACTCTGGCGGCTGGCCTTCAAGTTGTGCCAGGGTCTCGGCCAGTCCGTGGGTGATCTGCACGTTCTTGCCGCGCAGCTTTCGCAGCAATTTTACGTCGTGGTTGCCCGGCACGCACAATGCCGTCCCGCGCTCTACCATCGACATGACCAGGCGCAAGACCTCGACCACCTTTGGCCCGCGATCGACCAGATCGCCAAGAAAAATCGCCTTGCGGCCTGTTGGGGGCGTGACGACGTATTCCGGCAGTTGCGCGGCATCGGCCGGTGTGGTTTCAATCGCGTAGCCGAGCTGTTTCAACAATGCCGCCAGTTCATCGAAACACCCATGCACGTCGCCGATGATGTCGAAGGGGCCGCGATCCGATTTGCGATTGTTCCATAACGGCTGGCGTTCGATTGCTACTTGCTCAACCTCATCCAGGGAGTGCAGCACATAAACGTATCGGAACCCCTCGCGATCCAACCCGCGCAGGCCTCTTCGCAGTTGCATCAACTGATTGCGAACCACATGCGGGCCGAAGGTGCGGTCGGGGCGGCCCTTGTTGCGCTCGTGACACACATTCTCCGGCATCTTCAGCACGATCGCCACCGGCAATACATCATGCTCGCGCGCCAACTCCACCAGCGGCTTGCGCGCTTCGGGCTGCACGTTGGTGGCATCAATGACCGTCAGCAGCCCGCGCGCCAGTCGTTTGCCGGCGACATATTTGAGCACGTCAAAGGCATCGCCGGTGGCAGCCTGACTGTTCTCGTCGTCACTAACCAGCCCCCGGCAAAAATCCGAGGAGAGCACCTCGGTCGGCTTAAAGTGCTTGCGCGCAAACGTGGACTTCCCGCAGCCGCTGGGGCCGATGAGGACGATCAGCGATAATTCGGGAATGGTCAGTTTCATTTGGCGCAACAGTTTCACTTCATTGACGCGACCCCTTCAGAACTGTTCACCACCAAGGCACAAAGACACCAAGAAGTTGTAATCAGATTGGGCGCTTCCCGATCAGATCACAAATCACAAATTGCGCGAAAATGTGGGCGTTCCTTACTTGATTCTTCGTGTCTTTGTGCCTTTGTGGTTAATCCTGCCTTTCCGTGTCATGCTGTGTTCAGACTAAACACCGCCATCTGTGTCGCCGGCCCGACCTCCGGATCTTCTGGCCCGACCGGCACAAATCGCACGCCGTATCCGAACCGCGAGGCGACGCCGGTCGCCCAGGCCTCAAACTGCTGGCGGGTCCATTCAAAGCGGTGATCCTTGTGGCGGAATTTGCCGGCCGGCAGCGTCTCGAAACGAACATTGTATTCGACATTTGGCGTCGTCACGACAACCGTGGCTGGCCGGGCGAACTCAAAGAGCACGCGCTCGAACGCCGCCAGGCGCGGCTCATCCAGATGCTCGATCACCTCAACCACGGCGGCGGCATCAAAGCCGGCTAGGCGCGTGTCGCGGTAAATCAATGATCCGTGGAGAAGCTGGATCCGCTGTCGCTGTCGTTCCGGCAAACGGTCCAGATGCAGCCGTTCGGAGGCGATCTCCAGCGCGCGATGCGACACGTCCAGCCCGACGATTTGCGTGAAATGCTTGTCTTCCATGAGCCGCCGCAGGAGATTGCCGTGGCTGCATCCAAGATCAAGCACGCGCGTGGCGCCGGCGGCGCGAAGCACCGAGAGCACCGTGTTGAGCCGATGCTCGTTGAGGCTCAGCTTCTGCTCGACCTGCTCCTCTTCCCCGGCCTGCCGTTCCTCGATTTCCCGCACATCTTCCGGCTCGGCCTCGATCAGCCGGGCGAGCGCCTCGTCGGCCAGGTGCTTGCGATGTTTGAGGTATCGGCGGACGATCTGCTCCTTCTCTGGATGCGATGCCAACCACGGCTCGCCATGCCGCAGGAGCTTTTGCACCTCATCGTCGCCGATCCAATAATGCTTGTCGTTGTCCAGCACGGGAATCAGCACGTAGAGATGAGTCAGCAGATCGTGCAGCGGCAGCGTATGCGACAATTCCACGGTGAAATAAGGCCCTTCGCCCCATTCGGGAAATTGCTCATCGAGCGGATGATGCGTGGCCGTGACCGCGTATCCCAATGGCTCGAAGAGTTTGCGCAGCAAGACCTCGCCGCCCCGGCAGGGGACGACTGCCAGCCGGGCCGTCAGCGGGATGGGCGTCTTGGCAAGCTCTGGCCGTTCCTTGCTGCCGCCGGATAATGCCGACCCGAACACCTGCGCGATCGCCACCGATAAAAACGAATTGGCGGCATAGGGGCGATCATTCACATATTGCTCGAGAGAAAACCCTTCGCCGCCGGGGCCACGGCGGTTGCGAACCAGGCCGACCGGGTCGACATCCAGCAACAGCGCCGCCGTGCAGCGATGCGCATCGGCTTCGGGATAAAAGACGTGTGCCTGGCCGAATGATAATTCAAACGACTGCGGCCGCGCGGGATTCTTGTGAAGTAAATAACCCAGGTCGGTCGCGGGGCGATGAGTGGTCGTGATGGTGAGGAGCATCAGCTAGGATTTGAAGAACTCGCCGACCTTGCACCGAAACTCCGGTAATACCGGTTCGGCGGTGATGTCGTCATTTTCGTGAAGCAGCGTGATCGGCCCGCCGACCCGTTCGATTCGCACGGTCTTGAGGTTTGGGTCCACGACCCATACGGTGCCAAACCCGGCTTCTAAATACTCGGCGACTTTCTGGGCGACTTCGTAGTAGGAGTCGTTGGGGGAAATGACTTCCACCGCCAGGTCCGCCGGAATGGGCATGAACCCACGTTTCCGTTGCAATTCCCTAAAGCGGTCTTTGCGCACAACGGAGACATCCGGCTTACGGATGCGATTGGGGTGTTTGGGAAAAGATTGATACCCCATGTCGGGACCAAATGCCGAGGCCAAGCCCGTGCGCGCCGCTTCGACGCGCAAAAGCATAAGAATTTGAGCGCCCACGTCGCTGGATTCAATGCTCACGTTTCGCTCCACAAGATGGCCATCGACCAACTCATATTCCACCGCATCCTCCATATGGAGCAAATCGTCGGGGGTGTATGTCCGGGCGGGGCTTACGCTTGTCATGGTGGTCATGAGACTGCCTCAGGAATGACTCTGTTCGACTTGATTCTATCCGCGATCGCGCACAGTGTCACCCGCGATCGCGCGATTGTTCCGCGCAATCTTTTGCGATCGCCCTCTCAATCCGCCGATCCGGGATCAGCCACATGAGGGCGACCGCCACGAAAAGACCGCCGGCGATCCATGAACTTACAAACGCAAGCGGGATTGCGATTGCGTAGAGCGTCAGGGCGGCTTTGCCCTTGAAGTCTTTTCCGATGGCTGCCGCCAGGGCAGAGGCGCGGCCCCCCATGCGCAGGATCGTCCAGGTGAGAATTGAATAGGCGGCTCCCGCCATCAACAGCACCACGCCATACAGCGCGGTGGGGGTTGGGGCGAAATGGTTCTCGCCCATCCAGGCGGTCACGAAGGGAACGAGGGAGAGCCAAAAGAGCAGATGGAGGTTGGCCCACAAGATTCCGCCATTGACCCGGCGGGCCATGTGCAGCAGGTGATGGTGGTTGTTCCAATAGATGCCGACGTTCACGAAGCTCAGGACGTAGCTGATGAAGACCGGAATGACCGGGCGCAGGTCAGAAAGATGCGGCGCGCGAGCCGGCGCCTTCATCTCCAACACCATGATGGTGATGATGATGGCCACGACGCCGTCGCTGAATGCCTCGAGTCGTCCGGTTTTCATAAGCTAAGCGGCAAAGGAGTGCTGCGCACCGGCAAGGATGTTTTTTCGCGCGCACGATTCGGCACATATCGACTTCCGGTGCAGCCCATGATTACCCTTTCGCGCACTCCTCCAAACACCGCTCAATCCGCGCGAGAGTGCGGGTTTTTCCCAGAAATTCCAGCGTCTCGAAGATCGGCGGGCTGACGGTTGTCCCGCTGACGGCTACTCGAATAGGCTGCGCCACTTTGCCCAACCCCAATTGCCGCTGTTCGCAGAATCCTTTCACCGCCTGCTCAAGGTGCGCCGCATTCCACGTCTCGACGCCAGTCAGCGCTTGACGAACATCGCGCAGGGCGCCCAGGCCCTGGCCTTCGTTCTTCTTCAACACCTTCTCGATCGCATCGCTCTGATACTCCACCTCCGCGTCGGCAACGAACAGGAATCGTGATTTCTCGTCGGCTTCGCGGAGAATGTGAAAGCCGTGATTCATCTTCAGCACGCGCTGGAGCTGCGCATCATCCGCGCCGTTCAAGGGCGATTCGGGGTTGACGGACAGATACTCGCGGAACGCCGGGATGAGCCGCGACATGGGAGCGGCGGCGCAGGCCTCGGTGTTGAAGGCCAGCAGCTTGTCGCGGGCGAACTTGGAGTTGCTCTTGCCGATGCCGTCGATGGCGAAGAGATGGACCATCTCGTCCATGCTCATGCGTTCGCGGTCGCCGCCGGGGCTCCAGCCCAGCAGCGACAGGAAGTTGAGCAGCACCTCTGGCAGATAGCCGTTCTCCTTGAAATCATGGACGAGTATCTCCGGCAGATCGCCCCTGGTCAGGCCGATGACTTCCATCACCCGGGCCTGCTCAGGCAGATCTAGCTGCGAGGTGTCGGCGGCCAGCCATTGCGCCAGGCGGCCCTGGGGAAGCTTGGCCTGCTCTTCCAGCAATTCCACTTTTCGTCCTTGCTTGAGCCATAGCCCAACGGAGTGCCGGATCTTCTTATCGCGATCGCGCTTGCTCATCTTGCTGCCGTCCAGATTCATGATGATCGGCAGATGCCCGTAGGTTGGGCGCGGATAGCCCAGGGCCTCCTGTAGTGCGATGTGGTTGCAGGTATTGAGCAGATGCTCCTGGCCGCGAAGGATGTGGGTGACGCCCATGTCGGCATCGTCCACCACCACGGCAAAGTGATAGGTCGGCATGCCATCACTCTTGCGAATGACAAAATCCTGCGCCTCGCCGGGGCCATAGCCCTGATTGGGCCCGAGCACGACGTCATCAAACCGATACTCCTTCACCGGCACCGCGAACCGCACGACATGCGGGCGGCCATCCGCCTCGTACTGGCGGATTTGCTCGTCGGCGAGCTTTGGGCGCGCGTATCGGTATTGGCGTTTGGATCGGCTGGCGATCTGCCGTTGGCGATCGAGTTCCTCGCTGGTTTCATACGCGCGATAGGCCTGGCCGCGCGCGATGAGTTCGTCGATGAGTTTGTTGTAAATCTCCGTGCGCCGCGATTGGTAGACGAGTTGCGGATTGTCCCAATGCAGGCCCAGCCAGCGCAGGTCTTCGAGGAGTTGCGTGCAGGCTTGCTCGGTGCTGCGGGCCAGATCGGTGTCTTCGATGCGGAGAAGAAATTTGCCGCCCATATGCCGGGCGAGCAGCCAGCTAAATAGAGCCGTGCGCGCGCCGCCGACGTGGAGGTAGCCGGTGGGGGAGGGGGCAAAGCGGGTGACGATCGTGGAGTCAGGCATCCAATCCATCATCCACAAGTCGCCGCGTCACGGCAATGGAGGTCCCCTGACTTGGTCACTCGAAACACGTCAGGCATTTGCAACTCCTGATGGATGAACGGGGTTCACGGAGCCACCTGGTTGTATCACGGCACAGTGCAATACGTAGGGTTCGCTTCAGCGAACGCGGTCGTCGGCGCGGCATCGCCAATCCGCGTTCGCTAAAGCGAACCCTACGAAAACGCACGACGGAGCGATTCTCGCCGGCTTGGCATTGCAAATCCGCTTCTCTGTCGCGCCGGCAAATTGTGGGAACGACTGATGCCCCTTCAATGAGCGCGCGATTTAAGCGGGAAGCGTATGATTAGGCGCTGTGCAAAAACAACTCCGCATTATCGCATCGTGCGAGTAAACGCATGTGCAGCGTCGGGTTACGGAAAACTGCGGAGTTGTTTTTGCACGCTTCCTTAGCGTTGCGGCGGCGCGGCCGCCCCCCGCGTTATGCGTAACCGCGCGGGTGATCCTTGAACCAGTTCCACGCCGACTGGATGATTGCCCGCGGGTCCTTGTGTTTGGCTTCCCATCCCAGCAGGGTTTTGGCGCGGCCTGGGTCGGCGTAGAGCGCAATCGCGTCGCCGGGGCGGCGGGGGCCGTAGGTGATGGGGGCTTTCTTGCCGGCGACTTTTTCCGCTGTCGCGATGATCTCTTTCACCGAGAATCCGCGGCCGGTCCCCAGGTTGCAATAGATCGGGCAGCCCGGTTGGAGCTTTTCCATGGCCTTGATGTGGGCATCGGCCAGATCATCGACGTGGATGTAGTCGCGGACGTTGGTGCCGTCGGCGGTGGGGTAGTCTGTTCCAAAGACGGTGAGGCCGGGGCGACGGCCCAGGATCGCCTGGAGAATCACGGGGATGAGATGCGTTTCCGGATCGTGATCTTCGCCCAGCGTTGCGTCCATAGCGCAGCCGCTGGCGTTGAAATAGCGCAACGCCGCGAAGCTGAATTGCGGCCAGGATTTGGCGTCCGCGAAGTCCGCCAAAACCTGCTCGACCATCAGTTTGCTGCGGCCATAGGGAGATACCGGCGCCTTCTTTTCTTCCTCGGTGATGGGGATTTTGTCCGGGTCGCCATAGACCGCGCAAGTGCTGGAAAAGACGAAACGCGTGACGTTCGCCTCACGCATGGCCTGCAGCACGCTGACGGTGGTTGCCACGTTGTTCTGGTAATACATCAGCGGATGCTCGACGCTTTCGCCGACGTAGGCGTAAGCCGCGAAGTGCATCACCGTGTCAATTTTATGCTCGCGCAAGGCAGCGACCAGGGTTGGCTTCTCGTTGAGATCCGCGATGATGCCTGGCACCTTGAGAATGCCAATCACTTCCCGATGCCCGCGCGAGCAGTTGTCATAAATGACCGGCGCGTGCCCGGCTTCCTTGAGCCGTTTGACCGTATGCGAACCGATATATCCCGCCCCGCCCGCAACCAACACATTCATGGATCAACTCCTTGGAAAGCCAATTCTGAAAACCGGCGTGGAGTATAGGGAGGCGCGGCTTGGAGAGGTATGGGCAATTCGGGGCGGTTGAATATTACGTTGCGGAAATGGCAAGGAACAACCTGTTCTTCATTCGTGTCCATTCGTGCTCATTCGTGGCAGTCCTCGTCTTCGGATTGAATTGGTTTCACCCCGACTTCATCATGCCCCGCGCCGCGTCCGACAGCTTCTGGTGCGCCAGTTCACAGGCATAATCCACCCGAATGGCGGCGCGATAGCCTTCCATTTTTCGGATCGGATCGGCCTGCATGTCCGCCGCGGCGACGAACGGCTTGTGCAGGCGTTCCCACAGGTCCATCACCTGGCCATACGTTTCGGGTGTGCCGCGCCGGCTGCCGCGCGGCAATTCGTTTTCGCTCAGCACGATGCTGTGCGCGGGGAGCAGGCGGATCAGTTCATCTATGGATCGAAGCCCCGGCTCGGGAAGCCGCACGTTTTCATATGGAACAATGGCAACCGCCCGGCCTTCGCCGGCGGGGTAGGCGGCCGCAAGGAACGTATCAAGGAATAACCCATGTTCGGCTGCCCGCTCCCGCACGCGCCGCGCGGGTTCGAGCGTACCCCACCCGGCCACGAGCAACTGGCCGTGAGAGAAGTTCCGCAGGACGTGCATCGGGTCGATGGCGTCGTCGGGCCCTTCGGAAATCAGATCGAGGCAGACGATACCCTCACCGCAGCGCTGCCGGCGTTGGCGGCGCGTCTCCTGCAACGGCATATACAGCCGCGACAACGCATCCCAATCGCGCGCGGCCCAGGCGATGCGCTCGGCATCGGCCAGCGTCGCCTCCGCTTCAAGATATTGCATCGCCATCAACTGCCGCTGGCCCAGTTCACACTGGGCCTGTAGCTGCTCGGGTGTCATGGGGGGATTGTAAGAGAGGTGCGCGGAAATCCGAATTCCCAAAGATGAGGGATTAACCGCGGAGACGCGGAGACGCGGAGAGGGAAGAAATCTGGAGAGAAAAAACTTGTGAAGAGTGGTCGGGAGATTAGCCAAAAAGGCGGTTCCCGGGTGAACCGCGCCGTCGGCACGGGCGGGACGCCCGTGGTACGTTGGCGGTTTCCTTTGCGCGAGCACTATCGCGTTGCAAATCGCGGAAGTGATACAGCTTCAAATTCAGAGTCGTATCGCGCCTCGGTTCCAACGCGCGCACAGCATTATGCTCTTCTCCGCGTCTCTGCGTCTCTGCGGTGAATCTTCTTTCTGATTGGCCCAACCGGCGTCATGCCGCGGGCGCGCCCAGTGTGTCGCGGATGGCGTTGATCGCTTCGCGCCAGCGGGAGGTGGTTTGGGTGGCTTCGTAGGTGAGGATGTCGGCCAGCAGCACGAAGTCGCGGCTTTCCAGGGCGAGCTTGATCTGCCGAAGCTGCGCGGTGAACTCGCCAACCATTGCGTTGAGGGTGCGGTCGCCGCATTGCAATTCGTCCAGGTCGATGCGCAGGAGCTGGGCGGTTTTGAGGACGGATTCCTGGGCATTGTGCCAGGTGCTGAAGCACCCGCTGAGTTTCTGCATGGCCCGCTCGACGGCGTTTTGCGCCAGCAGATCGACGGCATCATTCTTAAGCCGGTCGGCTTCCTGAAGCTGCTGCTCGACTTCGCCCAGTACGTCCAGCGCCATTTCGCCGGGCTCGGCGGTTTCGATGTACAGCGTGTGCCCATCAAGGGACTCGCGGCGGATTTCGCCGATGGCCGACAGGTCCGGCGATTCGCCGTCGATCAACAGGTTCACGACCAGCCGGTTCGACCGCTGCACATGCGAGAGTAATTGACCGACCGTCCGCAGCCCGATTTCCCGGGCCGCAAACGCTTCCTGATCTACGGTAATCGACACGGTTCGCCTCCTGCTGGTGTCCTGAGCCTCTATCGGCCAGCGACGGCGGCGGGCTTGAGAGCGTCCGATAAACAATTGGGAGTTTGCGCAGAGAGCGCGGAGAGGCGGTGCGGGCTGGGCGAGCCATCAAATCCGAAACCCGAAACCCGAAATCCGAAATAGGATGGGAAAGACGAAGTGAGGGGGCGCGCCGAATTTTCCGGGAGGGGCATTGGCGGAGGGTGGGGCCCCCACCAAACCCTGTGGATGTCAACGGTTACGCCTGCCAGGAAATTCGAGTACGCCCAAGTGGGGCGACGGCAAAATCCTGAATCTTCGCCCGCTCCGCGGCTCAGATACTCTGCGCACTCCGCGCAAAAGCTCGCCCTATTCGTCGCCGGAGTCAGATGCCCGGCGGCAGGCAGATGCTGAAGATGGTTCCCTTGCCCATTTCGCTGTGCACGTCGATGTGCCCCTTGTGATGCTCGATGATTTCCTTGCAGATCGCCAATCCCAAGCCGGTGCCCTTGGCTTCGCCCTTTTTCGCGGTGGCTTTGGTGGTGAAGAAGGGAAGGAAGATTTTGGGCAGGAGTTTTTCGGGGATGCCCGGACCGGTGTCGATGACCTGAATGCGGACCGATCCGTCGTCGATTTGATGGGCCTTGATGGTGATCGATCCGCCGCGCCCAAGCATTGCCTGGCGGGCGTTGATCAGGAGGTTGAGCAGCACCTGCTCGAGTTGCACCACTTCGCCGACCACCATCAGATCGGGCTGCACCTGCACGCGAAGGGCGATGCCGTCTTTCTTGGGGTCGCGCGCCATGACGGCCAATGTTTCGTCCACCAGCCGTTGCACGCTGACCGGCCCGAAGACCGATTCGCCCCGCGCCAGCCCGAGCATCGACGCGCAAATCCGCCCGGCTTTCGAGGAGCTTTGGAACGCCTTGCTTAGCGCCTTGCGCACCAGATCCATGTCCGGCTTGTCGCTTTCGGCGCTCTGAAGGGCGAACTGCGAATAGCTGACGATCGGCGTGAGAAGGTTGTTGAATTCGTGGGCGATGACCGCGGCGATGGTGCCGATGGTTGCCAGCCGTTGCGATTCGGTGAGTTGCTCGCGCAGATAATCGAGCTGCTGCTCCATCGAAACGAGCCGCGCGGACAAGGAATCTTCGGTGACAACGATGGGGAACGGGGGGACACTCACGTTACGCCATCTATCGGTCCTGCGATACAGGAGGCTTAATCGCCGCGCGCCGCAGGGATATTGGCCGCTTATTGGACTTCATCCGTTGCAGACGGCTGAAGTGTTACCTGCCGCCAAGGGGGGGTTATTCACGTCTGAGCCGCAGGCACGATTACAAAATATTGTGGAATTTCGCGCGTCTGAATAGGACTGTCGCCGATGAATCGGCAGCGATCCTCATTGTCAGGCTTGTTGTCAGTTTATTCCGAGAGCAAAACATGCATACCGTCTTCACTCGCGTTCGGCCCCGCCCTCGCAGTCTTCATCGCAGGCCTTGCGTTGAGGCCATGGAGCCCAGAGTCTTGTTTTCATTTGTGCTCGATCCCACCGGCACGAGCATCTCCGCGCTGGCCTATGCCGGCACGACGCCGCAGCAGGTGAAGACCAACCCGGCACATGCGGCGGATACATTTAGCTACGCGGGCAGCCAGTTCGAGCCCGCCTATTCGCTGTCGGCCGCCGCGAACGCTACCTATGCCGTTACTCCGCAGAAATTGACCGTGCACAGTGATGCCACTCAATCCACCGCCGGAGGATACCTGGGCTGGTCAGACAACAGCGGGACCAGCGCGGAGGTTGTATTGAGTTTTTCCCTGACAACAGCGGCGACCGTTCAAATCAGCGGAACCCTGGCCGGCAGCGGCGGCGCGACCTCCTCGCTGCATTTCGATATTTCAGATTTCACCGCCTCCTCCACCAATACGTCCGCCGTCAATCAGGCATTCGCCCTGCAAGCCGGAAACCACGTCATCGAGGTTTACGCGCAGGGCGTGAACGTGCAGGCCGCCAACACGGCATCGGTCGATCTCACGCTCACGCTGGGCGCGGCCACTCCGCCGCGCATCACCAGCGCGAACGCCGTGACTTTCCATGTGGGCCAACCGTCGGCGTTTACCGTCACCACCACCGGTGATCCTGCGCCGGGCATCAAGGAGACCGCGTTTCTCCCGGATGCACTCAGCTTCGTCGATAACGGCGACGGCACTGCCACCCTTTCGGGCACTCCTGCCGCGCTTGATGCGACAGGGCATTACGACCTGATCTTTACCGCATCCAATGGCATTGCAATCGATGCCACGCACCCGGCGGCCAATCAATTCTTCACGCTGACGTTGGCCGGCGGCTCGGGCAAGCCTGTCCTGGCGGCCGCGCATATGAGATTCAGCGGGCAGCCGGCAAGCGTGAATGCCGGAGCGACGTTGCCGCCGGTCATCGTCATGCTCGAAGATAAGACTGGCCACGGCGCAACCTCTGATAATTCCCTGGTCACGATCTCCCTTGGCGGCGCCGCGGGCGGCGTGCTCCATGGCACCCTCTCGGTGCAGGCGGTCAACGGCGTTGCGACATTCAGCGATCTATCCATCACCAAGGCCGGAACCTATACCCTGGACATCACCGACAGTTCCCTCAAGGCAACATCGCGGCGTTTCACCGTCAATGCCGACAGCGGCAGCGCGCATCTTGTACTTTCACAATCATCGGCCGATACGGTTCTGGTGGGCAAGTCGCTGCCGCCCATTGTCGCTACGTTGGAGGATCAGTTCGGCAACGTCATCAAGAATAGCCGGAACTACGTGACATTGGTGGTTGCGAGCGGCCCAGCCGGCGGAGACGTCGAGGGAAAGATCACCGTGCCGGTCCACAATGGCCTGGCAACTTTCAAAAACGTCTGGTTCTCCCAGCCGGGCACTTATACGCTTGAGTTGTCTGATGGCGCGCTTGCCGGAAATGCGCCGCCGAGTTTGGTCATCAATGTGACGCAAGCCACCGCCGCCATCCCGGCTCCGCATCCGTCACGATCGTACAAGACCGGCCGTGCCGTCGCGCTAAACACCACGATCAAATCAAATGCGCCCGCCGACATCGCCTTTTCCGGAACCGCACGTATCACGGACCAGAATAACAATGTTTTAGGCACCGCCTCGGTGAGCGCCAACGGCACGCTGCACTTTCTGCTCGCCGGGCTTCTTCCGGGAGTCTATGTATGCAGCGTCAACTACGCGGGCGCACAAAGCCGCGCGGCGGCAACTTCCGCCGCGTTTACGTTGAATGTCACGAAGTGACACGGGCGTCCCGCCCGTGCGGAGGGCTGGAGAGTAGGAAAAATTGACGTGTTCTGACTTCCATGCAACAAGCACGGGCGGGACGCCCGTGTCACGATTGAGGCTGCATTTCCCAGGCTGACGCCCGTCTGGTTATGCCACGCACGAACAGACCGTAGTCGCGCACGGCTATTTTAGGCCCGCTCACCGGCCAAGCGTAGGGCTAGCGTCATCGCCTCTTCACGCGAGCGGATGCGATCCTCGAGTTGCTCGTCGTAAACGCGATCCAACACCCGCTTGAACATTGGCCCGGGCACTAAGCCGGCAGTGGTCAGGTCGTCGCCGGTGATCAGCGGTGGGGGGGCAAATTCGGTCTTCTCCAACTCGGCCAGTTGCAATCGAAGCGCTTCCACTCTTTTTGAGGCGAGCAAACCGGTTTCCCCAAGTGCATCAAGCAACTCGCGGGAAAGCGGCGCGGCGGCGCGGGCTAGAAAGCGCTTCTTAATGGCCAGGGTCGGCGGATCATCGCGCGTCAGAAGGTCCAGGCCCTCCAGCGATTGACCAAGTTCCTCCGATTCTTCATTGCTGATTTTCAGCGATTGGCGAAGCGCGTGAACGATTCTTTGCGCGATCGGCCGCTCGAAGAGCCGGCGGACATCGACGTTGTCCGGGCCTTGCCGGAGGTAGTGGTCGATGCCGGCGCCGGCCAGCGCCAATCCAAACGGGATCCACTCACCCGGCGCAAGCGCCGCGAAGATGGAATCCGCGCGCGGCGCGCGGCCCTTCCCGTCCGGCATTTCGAGGAATCGGAAAAGGAGCGGCCGCAGCGAGAGTTCTTCGAGCAGACGGTACGCCTCGTTGCGGGTGGGGGGCGTGAGCATCGTTCGCAATTCGTCGGCGATGCGTTCGGGGCTGATGCGGATGAGTTGTGCCGCGTGCCGGCGAATGGCGGCGGCGGTTTGCGGCTCGATCGTGAAGCCAAACCGCGCCGCGAAGCGCACCGCCCGAAGCAGGCGCAGATGGTCTTCACGGAATCGCGCTTCGGGATCGCCGATGGCACGAATGACGTGGTTCCTCAGATCGTCGCGCCCGCCGACGAAGTCGATGACCTGCTCTTGGAGGGGGGCGTCGAGAAGGGGATCGAGGAACAGCCCGTTGATGGTGAAGTCGCGCCGCCGGGCGTCTTCGCCGGCGGTGGTGAATCGCACGCCGGTGGGGTGCCGGCCATCCAGGTATTGAGCATCGGCGCGGAAGGTGGCGACCTCGATCTGGCTTCCGCCGTAGCGCACGAGAATGACGCCGAAAGCCGCGCCCACGGCCTGCGTGTTGGAAAACAGCCCCCGCACGCGATTCGGCGGTGCGTTGGTGGCGACATCCCAGTCGCGGGGCGCGCGGGCCAGGAGCAGATCGCGCACGCACCCCCCGGCAAAATACGCCTCGTGCCCGGCATCGCGCAGGCGTTTAAGCACGACCATCGCGTCGCCGCGCACCGATTTGGCGGCCGGCGCGGTGTCGGCGGAAGCGACGCGGACGGGCGGGCCTCCGGCGGGGGGATGACTCAATTCCTCGTTCATCGGCCGCACAAGATACACGCCGGCCCGCGTTCGCGCAACGTGTGGCGCCACCTGCCGTGGCGGCAGCCCTGCCCGCGGTTTTATGAACTCCACGCCATCGGCACGGGGCGAGGCGCCCGTGATACGTCGAATCATCGCGCGCTTCATGCCAGACCCACCCACTGCCAAAGCCCGCCGCTACACCCTGCCTGCTTCATTCTTCCATTCCACCCGGCGAGCGTCGCCCCACAGGTTGTCCAGATCGTAGTACGCCCGGGCCTCGGAACTAAAGACGTGGACCACCAGGTCGATGAGGTCGATGCAATTCCAATTCTCATTGTCAGCGGCGGGGCACAGCGGGCGGTAGCCGCGCGGCTCGGCGAGCTCCTGCACGTCCTCGCAGGCGGTTTTCATCTGCCGGGGGCTTGTGCCGGTGGCAAGAATCATAAAGTCGGTCACCTGGAGCACGCCGCTCACGTCCAGCAGCACCACGTTCTGGCATCGCGTTGCGGCCAGCAATCGCGCGGCTTCGATCGCGAACTGCCGGGTCTCATTTATATCACTGCACCGGGTGGGTGACTTGGCCGGTGATTGAATTGTCGCTGTCGCTATGATCCACCTCCTAATGACTGGCTCATTATAGCATCCCTATGCGCACCGATGAACTCGATTTCGCCCTTCCAGCCGACTTGATCGCCCAGGAGCCTCCTGCTACGCGTTCCGCGTCCCGCCTGCTGCATTACGCGCGGACGGACGCCGGCATCGCGCACCGCGTGTTTTGTGAGCTTCCCCACCTCCTTCGCCCCGGCGATCTGCTGGTCTTCAACGATGCCCGCGTCATTCCGGCGCGCTTCACATTGCGAAAGGAAACGGGCGGCCGGATCGAGGGATTGTTCCTGGCCCAGGAGGGGCCTGATCTATGGCGCGTGCTGCTGAAAAATATGGGCAGCGGAACCGGCAACACGCTTTTCTTCACCAATGATCCGACGACAAAGCTGACGGTGTTGCAGCACATTGAGGGCGGCGAGTATCGCGTTTCAATCAGCCCGGCCGGCTCGGCGTTGTCGTTGCTCGAACGCCTGGGCCGCATGCCGCTGCCGCCGTATATCCGGCGCGACAAGGAGCGCGACGATCGCGACGACCTGGACCGCTCGCGCTATCAAACCGTTTTCGCGAGAGCCCCCGGCGCCGTGGCCGCGCCGACGGCGGCGTTGCATTTCACGCCGGAACTTTTTGATGAACTCGATGCGCGCGGCGTGGAAAGGACTTTCGTGACGCTGCATGTGGGCATGGGAAC
>DASRLH010000340.1:0-27813 GCA_035648595.1 Tepidisphaeraceae bacterium | reverse complement strand
GGAACTGCTCGATCACTTCGTCGGGCGAATATCCGGCCTGCGCAAGAACCGCAACATCCCAAACCCGTATGCGAGTGCCGACGATACACGGCTTTCCGCCACACACGCCGGGCGTGCTCGTGATGTGCTGGCGGGGTGGGGCAACGGGTGTGGCGCTCATACTCGAAGTATATCGTGTTGGGTTGCACCGCGGCAAGCACCTTGACATCTCCCCCCGTTTCCCGGTATTCCTCGCACATGGAACACCCCAAGATTCTGCATGATGGGATCACGTTTGACGATGTGCTGCTGATCCCCGCCCGCAGTGATTTCGTCCCATCCGATGCCGACACGCATACCCGGCTCACGCGCGCCATCGAATTGAACATCCCGCTGCTGTCGGCGCCGATGGACACCGTCACCGAAACGGCGCTGGCGATCGCGCTGGCGCAGGAGGGGGGCATCGGCATCGTTCACAAGAACCTCTCCGTGGCCAACCAGGCGCGCGAGGTCGAGAAGGTCAAGCGCAGCGAGAACGGCGTGATCCTCGATCCGATCACGCTGCCGCCGACGGCGACCGTCGGGCAGGCCAAGCATGTCATGCGCGAATACAACGTCAGCGGCATCCCCATCGTCGAGGACGGCGCGATGCCCGCCGGGCAGCAGGCGGGCGGCGAGGGGATGCCGGTGCATCGGATGCGCAACAACGGCAAGCCTCCGCGCCTGCTGGGAATCATGACCCGCCGCGATCTTAAATTTCAGGAGGATGACAACCGACAGATCGGGCAGGTGATGACGCATGAAAATCTGGTCACCGCCCCCGCGACCACCTCGCTGGAGGAAGCCGAGCGCATTTTGTACCGCGCGAAGGTGGAAAAGCTGCTACTGATTGACAATGAGAATCGGCTTGCCGGGCTGATCACGATGCGCGACATCGACAAGCTGCATCAGTTTCCCTACTCCTGCAAGGACAAGCGCGGCCGCCTGCGCGTGGGGGCGGCAACGGGCGTCAAGGACTTCGCCCGCGTCGAAGCGCTGATCCGGGCCGATGTGGACGTCGTCGTGGTCGATACCGCGCACGGCCACAGCAACAACGTCATCGAGACCGTGCGCGAAATCAAAAAGAACTGGGATATTCAGGTGATCGCCGGGAACATCGCCACGGCACACGGGGCGAAGGATCTGATCGACGCGGGCGTCGATGCGGTTAAAGTCGGCATCGGCCCGGGAGCGATCTGCACAACGCGGATCATCAGCGGCGTGGGCGTGCCGCAGGTGTCGGCGATTCTGGATGCGGTGAGCGTTGCCGAGGGGGCGGGGGTGCCGGTGATTGCCGACGGCGGCATCCGCCACAGCGGCGACATCACCAAGGCCATCGCCGCGGGCGCCAGCGCCGTGATGATGGGAAGCCTGTTCGCCGGCCTCGATGAATCGCCGGGCGAGACGATCATTCACGCGGGCCGCCGCTACAAGAGCTATCGCGGCATGGGCAGCATGGGCGCGATGATCGCCGGCTCCAGCGACCGCTACGGCCAGGCGGGAGTCCGCGATCGCGGCAAACTGGTCCCTGAAGGCGTCGAAGGCCGCGTCCCCTATCGCGGCTCGCTCAGCGATTTCGTCTACCAACTCGTCGGCGGCCTGCGGGCGGGCATGGGCTACTGCGGAACCAAGAACATCGAGCAACTCCGCAAAAACGCCCGCTTCTGCCGCGTGTCTGCCGCCAGCATGGCCGAAAGCCATCCGCACGATATTCAGATCACCAAGGAATCGCCCAATTACAGCGTGGATTTTGCGTCCGATAATAAATAGGGGTGAGCAGACGTCTCACTTCACCCGGCCTTGCGGCGGCGCCGCTCCTGATCCACAAGCGGAACGACGGCGGGTCGGCCTGTCTCCAGAACGTAGGCCACACACACCACCATCGCTGCGCGCGTGCTTCTCACGGCCTGCTGGATCGTGCGCCCGTCTCCCATCGTGACCGGCTCCTCAACGCCCTTCCCGTACCACCGCCCATCCTCCCGCCAAAGAGTGATGCGGTAACGGGCCGCGATTGCACGCGCCCGCCGGAGGATGCGCGGATCGAACGGCCTTGAAATATCACTGCGCTTTTTGCGCGTCGCGGTAGTAGCCATACTTCACCAGCATTATGATGCACTATACCTCAGACGTGAAGTTTTGTCACGGGCTGCCTGAAGCGCCCCACGTTCGTCGTCGTGGGGACGGTTGCGAGTGACGCGACGCCAATGCCCAAGGCCGCGAACATGCGAGGGATTTGAAATTTTCCGGCGCTACAGGCATGATGTGAACCTGCGGGCCTTTCCTGTTCCATTTAAGGTTTTTGGCTGAGGAGCACACATGACCGATATGACGCACCGTCCGGGGGTCGCCTTGGACGCGCCCTACGATAATCAGGGCACGGGACAGAAGTGGCTGTTCTGGGCCTGCTGGGCCGCGATGGTGGCCACCGCCTTCTGCTTCATCGTCCGGGCCCAGGTGATGGATACATGGGCGGCGCAGTTCAATCTCACCAAGACGCAGATGGGCGAGATTTTCGGCGTGGGACTTTGGCCTTTTGCCATCAGCATCATTCTCTTCAGCCTCGTCATCGATCGCATTGGCTACAAGACGGCGATGGTGTTTGCCTTTGTCTTCCATGTGGCGTCCGCCCTGATCACGATCTACGCGCCCCGTTACTTCAGCCCTTATTGGAGCTTGTACATCGGCAACCTGATTGCGGCATTGGCCAATGGCACGGTTGAAGCGGTTGTGAACCCTGTGGTTGCAACCACCTTCAGCCGCCAAAAAACCAAGTGGCTTAACATGCTGCATGCCGGTTGGCCCGGCGGCCTGGTGATCGGCGGACTGCTCGCCCTGGCCATGGGCGGGGCGCGCTGGGAATACAAGATCGGCCTGCTGCTGATCCCGACGGTTATTTACGGATTCATGATGCTGTTCGCCCGCTTCCCGATCAGCGAGCGAGTGGCGGCAGGCGTGCCTTACCATGAAATGCTCAAGGAGTTCGGGTTCCTGGGCGCCTTGATCGTCAGCTTCATGATCTTCGCCGAGGTCGGCCGCGACTTTGCCTTTCCAACCTGGCTGATCGCCGTGCTCATTATCGCGGTGACAGTGGGATTTGGCGCCTATGTGCGTTTCGCGCCGGGGCGGCCGCTCTTCATCTTCATGTTATTGATCATGATTCCGTTGGCGACAACGGAGTTGGGCACCGACAGTTGGATCACCTCACTGATGACCCCCTCGATGGAGGCGATTGGCTTGCCGGGCATCACGGTATTGATTTATACGTCATTTATCATGATGCTGCTGCGGTTCAGCGCTGGCTCGATCGTGCATCGAATCTCACCTCTGGGCTTGCTGGCCACGGCGGCGATTATTGCCGGAATCGGCTTGCTTTTGCTGTCCCACGCTACAGCCGGCCTGGCGATTCTCGGCGCGGCGACCGTGTACGGCCTGGGCAAGACCTTTTTCTGGCCGACCATGCTGGGGGTGGTGGCCGAACAATCGCCCAAGGGCGGCGCGCTGACGCTCAACGCCACGGGCGGCGTGGGCATGCTGGGCGTGGGCGTAATCGGCGCTGTGTTCATCGGATTCATTCAAGACCGTTCCGTCGCCACTCACCTGGAGCAGGAGAAGCCGGCCGTTTATGCGAAGGTCGCCGCTGACAAGCCCTGGGTGTTCGGCAAGTACATCGCCGTCGATCCAGACAAGACGACGAATCTGGTGCCGCTGGCCAGCGATCCGGTTTCGCTTGAGGCGGCGGTCCGACAGCGACTGACCTCAAAGGATCACACGCCCACTAACCGTGAAGTGACCGACGCGCTCAACGTCGATCCAGACTACCAGTTCGCAGTGAAACGCGCCAAAATCGAAAGCAGCGTGAAGGAAGGCACGCAGAAAAAACTGGGGCACGAACCAACGCCCGATGAGCTACAGAAAGCATTGAGTTCAGATCCGCAATACGCCGCCCTCACGACGAGCCATCCTGACTTCGCGGCACAGCAAAAGACCGCGAATACGATTACCGGCATCGAAGACTCAGCCAAGAAAAGCGCACTGTCGGTCGTCGCGATTCTTCCAGGAATCATGCTCGTCTGTTATCTGATCCTGATTGGATACTTCAAGAGCAAAGGCGGCTACAAGGCCGAGGTTCTTGTTGGCCATGCGGCTCATGATGAGCAGTTCACGGGTGGAATCCCCGGGCCTGTGGAGCCTTGAGCCGCGCAATACTTCGGTCGGAAAACAATCCCCTGCCCCCACGGTAGGATTCAACACAAGGCGGGAAGGAAACACCAGTTTTCTTTCCCGCCTTTTTGATGGAACCGATGGACCCCATGCCCACCCATACCGGCGCGCTTGGCCCCGCCGCCTATCGGCATGTGGTGTTTCCGCATGGCGGGGCGGGCGGGGGCGCGCCGGTGAATTTCGCGGCGGCCCACGCCGGTCGCTTTATCGGCGCCGCGCCGGCGGCGGCAACCGAGGAGGAATCGTTCGTGCGCTGGCTGTTCGCCCAAAGCGGCCTGGACGCGGCAAACTACAAGACCGAGACCCTCCGCCGCCGCGTGCCCGCGTGTCTGCGGGCGCTGCGGGCCGGGTCCATCTCCGATGCCCGGCTTCTGGTTCAGCGCAACCCATCCGCCGTCAAGGCCGCCCTGAGCGCGATGGTGATCGGAGTGACGGGGTTTTTCCGCGACGCGCATGTTTTTTCCGCGCTGGCAAAGGACGTGCTGCCCGAGCTCACGCGCCGGGGGTCGGCGGCGCGCATCTGGAGCGTGGGATGCTCCGATGGCCCGGAGCTTTATTCGGTGGCGATGCTGTTGGCCGAGCAGGGGGTTTTGCATCGGTGTTATCTTTTGGGCACGGACTGCCGGGCGGATGCTGTCCAAAGGGCCGCCGATGGCGCGTATGAGCCCGAGGCGATCAAATCCGTCCCGCGCGAACTGCTGGCGCGGTATTTCACAGTCGATGGGGGCCTGTATCGCATCCACTCGTGCCTGCGGACGATGGTGCAATGGCGGACGGCGGATGCGATGACGCTGCAGGAGCCCGGCGGCTGGGACATGATCCTCTGCCGCAACATGGCCATCTATCTGCGCGGCTCCTCCACCGCCCGCCTCTGGCCCGCCCTTGGTGCCGCCCTGCGCCCCGGCGGGGTGCTCGTGCTGGGAAAAGCCGAACGGCCCCTGGGCTCGGCGGGCCTGTCCATGGTCGCCCCATGCGTCTACCGCCGGCAGGGCTGAGGCTCGCGGCGACCGGGCGATAAATTGAACCAACCCCTGCAACGCGAGGAAAAACAACCACGGAGACACTGGGGCACGGAGGCGCGTTCGAGGCGACGCGCCGATTTGCGATCAATAAGAAGACTGAATGGTTGGTTTCTTTCGCGTCCAAACAACGCGATCCGCCAATTCCTCGATAGCGCCTGCGTGTTTCCGTGCCTCCGTGGTTAGATTCTTCTCCGGGCGCCAGGAAATGCGATGAGAGTCAGTCGCCAATTCTTCATGCCCGCCCCAAAGACGTCCCGATAACCCTTTGGCACATGGCGCGTTGCGCGCGAAGGGAGAGACGATGGAGAAATTGATGGAGGCGATCGAGCAGGTGCGATGGGTCAGGCGGGCGCGCGATGAGTTCATGGTGCGCGCGTTCGTGGAACGCTTCATTATCGGACCCATGTTGCTGGATCGCCTGGCGGCGGACCTGGAATGCCGCTCGTCATTTGCGCGCCATGCCCGAAATGCCGTAAGGGCGCCGGGGCGGTTGGACGATGACTAACGGTGGAAATCCGAAATCCGAAGCACGAAATCCAAAGGCCGAAACCCGAAACCCGAAACCCGAAACAAATCCAAATGAAGAAAGCAAAAAACTTCCCGAAGCCGCAGCTCAATTGACATCTCCTGGGCATACCCATGCCTCCCGATTTGGATTTTTTCTTTTCTTCCTTTGAATTTGTTTCGGTTTTCGTGCTTCGGATTTCGGATTTCCCCAACGGGACGTTTCCGCGTTACCGAGATAAACGATGGGTCAGATTACCTCCGGCATCGGCTTGATCAGCGGGATCAATACCGGCGCCCTCATCACCGCATTGCTCTCGCTGGATCAGCAGCCGGTCACGCAGCTTCAGGCGCGGGTGGCGTCGGCGACGGCGCAGCAGTCGGCGTACACCGGGCTCTCCACGCAGTTGCAGAGCCTTCAGCAGATCGGTCAGTCACTGGAACTTCCCACCACCTTCGCCAACTCCAGCGCCACCAGCAGCGACACGTCCGTTCTCACGGCAACTGCCGGCGTGGGGGCGGCGGTCGGTTCCTACCAATTTCAGGTCGCACGCCTCGTCTCGGCGCAGCAGGCCATCAGCAACGGGTTCTCCGGGCCAAACAGCCTGGTCGGCGCGGGCACGCTCTCGATCTCGATGGGCGGCGGCAACGCCAACAGCCAAACCACCCTCGCGCAGCTCAATGGCGGCGCCGGCGTGCAGCGCGGACAGTTCCGCATCACCGATGGCAGCGGACATTCCGATGTCATCGATGTCTCTGCCGCCGTCTCGCTCGATGATGTCGTCAAGAAAATCAACACCGCCCTCGACATCAACGTGAAGGCGAGCATCCAGAACAATCATCTGGTCCTCACCGACCAAAGCGGCCAAAACCTCACGCACTTCAGCGTGGCGGACCTGGGCGATGGCAGCGCCGCCGCCGGCCTGGGCATCGTCGGCAACACCACCGGAACCAGCATTATCGGAACCAACATCAACACCCTTTCGGCCACCACCGCGCTGGCGGGCCTCAATGATGGCCGGGGCGTGCGCGCCGCGGGCGGGGCCTCGGATTTTCAAGTGAATCTTGCCGACGGGACCAACGTGCAGGTGGCCCTAGGGAACGCCCAGACCATCGGCGACGTGATCGCCGCGATCAACACGGCAGGCGGCTCGAAACTCAAAGCCGCCCTCAACACCACCAACAATTCCATCGACCTCACCGACACCACCGGCGGCGGCGGATCGCCGGCCGTGGTCGCCCTGAACAATTCCACCGCAGCCCATGATCTGGGCCTACTGGGGGCCGCATCGGGCAATGTGATCCGCGGCGGAACGCTCCTGGCCGGCCTCGATTCGGTCCTGGTCTCCTCGCTCAACGGAGGCAATGGCATCCCACTGGGGCAGATCAGCCTCACCAATCGCTCCGGCGGCGCCACCACCGTCGATCTCTCCGGCGCGAAGAGTTTTCAGGATATTTTGGATACGATCAACAACTCGGGCGCCGGCATCGCTGCTTCGCTCAACAGCGCCGGCGACGGCATCCAACTTCTGGACACCACCGGCGGCAGCGGGAATCTCGTGGTGGCAGACGTCAACTCCACGACCGCGCAGGCCCTGGGCATCGTCGGGAGCTTCGACACGAGCAAGCCGGCAGTCACCGGCGGCAACCTGCATGTGCAGTACGTCTCGCAAAATTCGCTGCTCAGCACATTCAATGGCGGCAAGGGCGTCAACCTCGGCAGCTTCACACTCACCAATTCCAATGGCGTTCAATCCACCGTTGACCTCAGCCAAGGCGCCTTCACCACCATCGGCGACGTGATCGCCTCGATCAACGGCAAGCAGGCCGGCATCACCGCATCCATCAACTCGACCGGCGATGGCATCCTCCTCACCGATACCGCCGGCGGAGCCAACAAACTCACCGTGAAGGATGTTTCCGGCACCACCGCCGCCGATCTCAATATCGCCGGCGCCGCATCCGCCACCACCATCAACGGGTCGTTCACCAAGACCATCGCCGTCACCGCCACCGATACGCTTGCGACGCTGCAAACCAAGATTCAAACGCTCGGCTTTGGCGCGGTGGCCAATGTCGTCAACGATGGTTCGGGAGTGGACGGATATCACCTGGCATTCACCGCAATGAACTCCGGGCGTGCCGGTCGCATCGTCATCGATGGAGGCGCCACCAACCTCTCGACGCAGAACATGGTGGATGCCCAGGACGCGGCCGTGTTTGTCGGCGGATCGGGATCGGCACAACCCCTGCTGGTCACCAGCAGCACCAACCAGGTCACTGGCATCATCCCCGGCGTAACCATGCAGCTCACCGGCGCGGGCGCTAGCACCCTCAACATCGCCCGCGATCCCACCAACCTCACCAGCCAATTGCAGAAATTCACCGATGGATTTAATGCGATTGTGGATACGAGCAGCACATTGACCAACTGGAATTCGACGACCAATCAAGCCGGCCTGTTGCTCGGCGATTCGACCATGCAGGACGTGCAGACGCAGATGTACACGGTATTCAACTCCGTCGTGCAGGGGGCTGGCCAGTACAAGCTGTTGGCGGACGTGGGTCTGACGCTGGGGGATGGCGCCAAGGTGCAATTCGACCCCACCAAATTTGCCGCCGCCTATGCCGCCGACCCCACCGCCGTCCAGAATCTCTTCACCCAGGCCACCACCGGGCTTGGAACGGTCATCGACAAGAGCCTGGGCGAGGTGGTGGACCCCGTGAACGGCTCAATCACCCGGGAAAACCTCACGCTGGGCACACAGATTCAGCAATTCCAGGATAATATCACCCAGCTCAACGCGCTCATCGCCACCAAGCAGGCGCAACTCCAGCAGCAATTCGCGAATATGGAGTCGGTGCTGGCGAGCCTGCAAAGCCAGCAAGCAGCGCTGGCTTCCATAGGAACCATTTCAGCGCTCAAGCCCCTGACGACCTCGAGCAGCACCACGGGCACCACGGCCACCACGGGCACTACGGCCACCACGGACACGACCGGCTCGACAAGCTCCACCGGGACCGGGACCACTGGCACCCTCGGCGGCTAGCGCGCCAGCCGCGCCGCCCATCGCAACACTTTATTCACCCCCGGCTTAACCGCCCCATCCTTCCCGACCGATATAACCCGGTACAGCAACATCCGGGAAAAACACGCCCATGAATCCACAAGCCGCCCAGAACTACCTCAAAACGCGGGTGCAGACCGCGACCCCCGAGCAGTTACAGATGATGCTCTACGACGGCGCCATTCGATTCGCCGAGCAAACGAAGCTGGCGCTTGTGAAAAAGGATTGGGAAGGCGTCTACACCCATTGCTCACGCGCCCAGAAAATCGTCGCGGAGCTCAACAGTGGCCTGAAACATTCCATCGCCCCCGACATGTGCGGCAAGCTCGCCGCCCTCTACAACTTCATCTATCGCAAGCTCGTCGAAGCCAGCACGCAACACACCCTCCAATCCATCGACGAAGCCCTGCGCCTCCTGCACTACCAGCGTGAAACCTGGGTGCTGTTGTTGGATCGTCTGGCCAAGGAAAAAGCCGCCGCCGCAGCGGCCAGGATTGATCTCCCCGCCCCCAACGCCCGCATGGAAGCAATGATTTCCATGCAGGGGTGAAGCCGGTATGCCATCGCGAACCGCCATAAGCGGTAACGATTATTATACGGAGTTTATCGAGTTTATCTTAATTTGATAAACTCGATAAGGTCACTATAATTCCGCGTGGACCCCGCCAAAGGGATGATTTATAGCCCGGGCCACGGAGATACCGCATTTACAGTCCCTCTATTCGACCCCCTTCATGCGCCGAATCATGTCTATCGATGACCTACGCATTTGAATCCACACTTTTGCCGGGCGATAATCCCCGCCATGCCATCGCCCCCGCCGGTCAGCGGCAACGCTGATCCTCTCGCTCACATCACCGCGCTTGTGCAGGGGTTTCGCCAGAACCTGCCGGCGCTCAAGGACGCCGGGACTCTGGAAGCGGTCGTGCGGCAGGAATACATCGACCCATTCTGGACGGCCCTGGGATGGGATGTCGCCAACACTGCCCACCTGCCGCCGGATCAAAAGGAAGTCATCATTGAAGCGCCCGGCGGCACGGTCGAAGGCAACCGCCTGCGCTGTCGCCGGCCCGACTACCTGTTTCGCGTCGGCGGGTTTCCGCGGCTTTTGGTCGAAGCCAAGAAGCCGGCGGTGAACCTCGCAGGCGACCGCGACGCCATTTTCCAGGCGAAAACCTACGCCTGGAGCATGCAGTTGCCGTTCGCGATCCTGACCGATTTCGAGGAGTTCAAGCTCTTCGACACCACGCTCAAACCCTTTCACGATGAGCCGGCACGCGGGCTGGTGCCGGACTTTGATCTGCGCTTCGAGGATTACCTGCCGCAATGGGATGTGCTGCGCGAGACGTTCGGGCGGGATGCCGTGGCCGGCGGCTCGCTGGAAAAGCTGCTGGCCAGAATCAAGAACGTCCGCGCGGGCCGGCGCATTCGCGGCATCGACCGGATGCTCATCGACCTGCGCGGCAGCGAGCCGGTAGACCGGGCGTTTCTGGCGCATCTGGAGGCGTATCGCCTGCGATTCGCCCGCGCGATCTACGAGGAAAATCGCGCGGAATTTCCCGACGGCGACACCCGCCATGGCGCGGCGCATCTCACCGAGGCAACCCAGCGCCTCATCGACCGCATCGTCTTCATGCGCGTCTGCGAGGACCGCGACGTAACCGCTTTCGGCGAACTGCGCGAACTCGTGAACAACGCAGCCGGGCGGCGGCTGGATGTTTACACGGAACTGACCGCCCGATTCCGCTCGCTGGATCATCAATACAACGGCTATCTCTTCAAGCCGCACTTCAGCGAGCAACTCAAAGTTCCCGCGCAGCTCCTGGCGGACTTCATCGGTTCCACCTATCCGCCCGCCGGGCCTTGGCGTTTCGACGCCATCGGCGACGATCTTCTGGGCATTATCTACGAGCGTTTCCTGGGCTCGACGATCACCGTGAAGTCCGGGGAAGTGGACGCGCAGGAGAAGCCCGAAGTCCGCCACGCCGGCGGCGTTTACTACACGCCGCGCTTCGTCGTCGAATGCATCAACCGCCGCGTCGTCGATGCAAAGCTCGCCGGCAAGACGCCGCTCGAAGTGCTGGGCGTGAAAATCCTCGATCCGGCGTGCGGGTCCGGCTCGTTCCTCATCGCCGCCTTCGGCCATCTGATCGACTATTGCCAGCGCCACATCGCCGCCCACCCCGGCTCAGAGACCGTCACGATTCCCTCCGACAAGCCGCGTGGCAAGCCCGCCACCCGCCGCCTCGCCTTCAACGACCCGATCACCGGCCAATGCCAACTCATGCCCGAATTCAAGGGCGAACTGCTCACGCACTGCCTGCATGGCGTGGACATCGACGCCCAGGCCGTCGAAGTCACCATCATGAGCTTGTACCTCAAAATGCTGGAAACCCGCCTGCCGGAGAATTGGCAGCGCGATCTGCTCGTCCAGCGCCTGCTTCCGCCGCTGGACAACAACATCCGCTGCGGCAACAGCCTCTTGTCGCAAACCGATTTCGACCGCTGGTGGGAAGACGAGCACGGCTCACTCTTCGCCGGTGACGCCGACGTGCGCTTCCGCATGAACCCCTTCGATTGGACCAGCAGCACGCGCGGCTTTGGCCGCTTGCTCGACGGCGCCGCCGGCTTCGACTGCATCATCGGCAACCCGCCGTACATCCGCGTCCAGGAGCTCAACAAATGGGCGCCCGATGAGTGCGAGTTCTACAAATGGCGATACAAGTCCGCCGCCAAGGGAAATTACGATATCTACGTCGTGTTCATCGAACGCGCCCTGGAACTTCTCGCCTCCGACGGCCTGCTCGGATTCATCTGCCCGCATAAGTTTTGGCAGGCGGCGTATGGGGAGGGACTGCGGAGGCTAATTGCGGAACGAAGGAGTCTTCATTCTATCGTGGACTTCACGCACCAGCAGGTGTTCACACAAGCGAGTACATACACAGCCGTTCAAGTGTTCTCGGAAAGACCAAACGGCCAACTTGATTATGCCGCGATTGAAAAGTTGGACGACGGCGACGCCCAATGCCGCCTTATCGACTCGAGGGGGCCGGCCGTTGGTACGCGCCGGTTCACCGTGAGGCATCCAAGTGGTGGCGAGCAATGGGGCTTCGAGTCGGGCGCGGATTCTCGCCACCGCCGCCGATTACTCGCCGCACCCACCGTCACATTGGGCGCCATCGCCGACAGAATGTTTCAAGGCGTTCGTACAAGCATGAACGAAGTTTTCGTGCTTGGAGTAGAGGATCGGAAACGAAACAGGTACAGGTCGCCATTGCTGGGGTTATCCGTTACGTTGGAGCCGGGTATATTGCGTCCTTTCCTTGGCGGCGACGACATACGCCGCTATGAAATCGCTGAGCCTTCGCAAGTTGTCGTTTTCCCATATTCAGTGCGCCGCGCAGGTCCGACCGTGGAGCTTTTGCCTTCCGCCCAGCTTTCCGCCAAATTCCCCCTCGCTTGGGAATACTTGAAACGCTGTGAACGCTCGCTGCGCGGACGGGAGAGCGACCGAATGAACAATAACTCCTGGTATGCTTACGGCCGCACCCAAAATTTGGACTTGTTCGGCGTCCCGCGCATCATCGTCCGCGACATCGTTGACTCCGCATCCTTCACCCTCGATCCAAAAGGCAAATACGCCTTCGTCAGCGGCTATGGCCTCACCCTGAAACCGCCGCACGCGAATTTGCTTCCCTATGTCCTCGGGCTATTGAACAGTCGCCTGTTGAACGACTTCCTCAAGAGCGTCTCAACCACCCTACGCGGCGGCTGGTTCCGCCCATTCCCGCAGTTCATGAAGCAGATCCCGATCAAGCTGCCTGAAACCCCCGCCGAGAAGAAGCAGGCGGAGCAGATTGCCCAGCGCGTCGGGCGGATTATCGAGTCAAGGAAAAAACTGCAAGACCGCGGTCTGGGCGACCATGAGCGCGAGCATCTGGAGCGCGAGGTGGAGGCCGATGAGAGCCGGATCGATGAGGTGGTTTGCGGGTTGTATGGGGTGGAGACACCAAAGACATCCCCCATTAAGCCCCAATAGGGCACTTCGCGGCGCCGTCACCTTGGGGGGCGGCCGGTTCAGCTTGGACCGCTCTCTGGAGGGGCCATCCGAGGCGCATGGTAGAAGGCGATTGGTCTCGCTTGCCACGGATTGGCTTTCGACCCTTTTTGAACCGTTCTGTCCCTTCACGGCTCAACTACCGTACCTTCCGAAACCGGTAACGAGCCTTCTTTACATTGGTGTCGAAATAGCCGCCGGCGGAAGATGCTGTGAAAAATCCGCGATAGATGCTTTCGGGTACACCGAGATATTCATATTCGCGGCCATTCTTGAACCGAACACCGAGGGTGGACGATGCCTCATCGTACGCAACGGCGTCCAATGTCGAGGAATCGACGGATTCGTAGTTCATTTCGCTGCCTCCACAATTTCCACCGCCGCGGCAGGCACCGCTGGCGCGGGCGGTTTTCGAGCTGCGGTCGCGAAATCAATGATGGCTTTGCACAGCCTCTCCAACGTCGGCGACTTCTTGTTTAGCTCCCATGCTTCGGCCAGACGATAGCCAATGAATAGACTATTCTTGTTGATGTCTTTAACTTCAATGCCGTGTTTCGCGCGGACTGCGTCCGCGATCTTGGCCCATTCGTCAGTCCCGAAATCTTCAGCGACGACCAAGCCAATCTCGCTGTGCCACATCACGACGTTATCGTGCCAGAGCGCAGCTGCCGGAAAGAGATCGCCATGCGGCGCGCCGCATAGCTTGAGGATCGTAACATTGTCCTTCTCGTGCTTGGGGCGCACGTCATTCTTCTTATTGGTTTGCTGTGGGGTGTCGCCGTCAGCCGCATTACAGGAATGGCCATCAGAGTCGAAGACAACAAAAGTCGGGATCTTGAGATGCTGCGCGATCGCAAGTGGCTGCGCGATCGAACTCTTGCCACCAGCCGGCACCAGATGGCAACCGAGCTTGCGGAACGAATCCCAGCGCGCGGTCAGCGTTAGATAAGTCGCGATGTAGGCAACATCTTCCAGGCCCTCGACCAGAATGAGCGCGTTCGTAAAAAAGATTTCATTTAGGGCCGGCTGTAGCGCCTGTTCCACCTTGAGCATGGTCCCCACGGATTTTGCCGCAAGTTCGCCGCGCGCCGCTGCTAGAGACGCGGAAATTTGATTAAGGGTTACATGATTACAGCGGCAGGTCTTCGTGGCAGGGTCAGCGCGAATCGAACGAACATCTTCGACTTCCCGCCCCGAAACGAAATAGGGGCTGTGGGTGCAGACGATCACCTGCGAGTTTTTCGTCGATAGCCGCTGAAAGATGGAGGCGAGGTGGCGCACTTGCGGTGGATGTTGGTACACCTCGGGTTCCTCGCACCCGAGGATCAATTTCGGCCCCTGCGCCGCGTTTCCCGAAAGTTCTTCCAAGAGCGCCAACAAAAACGACCGTTGCAACCCGTGGCCGAATCTCGCCAGTTTCCCTTTGAACTGCCCCTCGCTGGCAATGATCTGCGCCAGTGGTTCGGCTATCTTAATGGAGGTCTGCTCGTCGTTGCGCCATTCCAACGCGACACTGGCGTCGGGATGCGCCCATTCGCCGAGCCGATGGCTCAAAGAGTCGGACAGTTCCTTAAGCGCGGCTTGCTGTTCGTCCAAGACCCTCTGATATTCTTTGCCAGCTTCCGCGCGGAGCCTCCCTAGCGGCTCCGTGAACGCAACCTTCGTTCGCACGGTCCGTTCCAATAGCGTTCCAAGCGCCGTCTTCTTCGCTTCGATTTGCTCGTCAGATGCATCTTTTACCGCCGGCACAAAGACCCATTGCACATGCTTCTCCAGACGGTTTACGCCCTTCGAAATGCCATAAAACTGATCCTCGCTTGGGATCTCCACGCATTTGGTTGCGTGCGTGGACTCATATCCGTGAAGTGCGTCGATCATCGCCTGTTTCGCACCTGGCGCGGGTAAGTCTGGATGTTTTTCCCGAATCTCGACGTAAGCTGTCTTTAGGTCCCTCACGCTTGCCCCGTCGCCTTCGGCTTTGAAGAACGGTTTGAAGGCCTCCATCCCGAGGCGCTGGCCATATTGCAGCACTTGGGCATACTTATCTTCCTCAGTCCAAATCGCCTTGGCCGAGACAATCAGCTTCCCCTGCCGGTAGTAGTCCTTTAGGTCCTCCTGCGCCTCGGCGCTCAGGTCCTCGAACGTCACCGTAATAATGACGGGATCACTGGTGTTCTTGTGATGGAAGTCTTCCTTGTCCAACCTCAGTAGGTCAGTTTTCGCGTGGCTGGTTTCCTGGAAGAAGATGTTGAGTGCCATTAACACGGTGGACTTGCCGCCGCCGTTTGGTCCAACCAGACAGGTGTAATCGTTGAAGTGAATGGTCTGGTCGGCGAAAGCCCGAAAGTTCTGGATACGGACGGATGAAAGCCGCATGCCCTTCCCTCCTAATTCCCTTGGGTGCTTGGCTCGGTTTGCCCGAAAAGTGGCACATCCAGCCCTTCAATCTCCGGCAGTGTTTTCCCCGCGATCCCTTGAAGGTCGCCATACATTCCGGTCGTGGCGAGCATCACAAGCTCGAGTTGCTTTTCCTTCGTAGCCCATCGCCGCAGTGTCGCCCGCTTTTCGCTTTCAAGGTCATCCTTGAGCGCCTTGAACCCTTCGAAAATCGCCTGCACCCGCTGCTTGAATTGCGGTCCGGTGAGGTATTGGTATAAGATGGCCATCTTCGTTTGCTGCCCTTCGGAAGCGCATCGAGCGGTTGACGTTTCGACAAGCCCGGCCCGCAGCGCCATCGCCAGTGGCACGGCGAGCGGGAGCGTGCTGACCCACACGCCATCTAACTGCTCGAAGTGATCGATCCCTTGCGGCATGGTGTCGCTCACAATGACGGCGATTTCAGCCTTGGCCGCTCGCTGATCCTCGCGAAGTTTTGCCAGCCAACCGTCATTCCACCGGATAGTTCGCTTGGACTCCCAAAGAATGCTACCGCATACCTGGCCGACATTCCCTAAGACGCGATGCAAGATGTCCGCGCCGGTCTGTCCCTTCGCAACTTCCTCAATGGTGTCACGCGGAAAAGCGGAACGCAACGTCGCCTCCAAATCCAACTCTTGAACCTCGCCTCGAATCCGCTGCGATCCTTGCTCAGCCTTGCGAATTGCTTCCTCAAGTTTCTGCTGAAGCTCGCCGATCGTCTTGTCCCTCTCCGCGATCCGAAGCCGCTGCTGTTCCTCGGCTTCCTTTTTCGCCTTGTCGCGCTCCGGCGCGATTGCTTCGGCGACACGTTTTTCTACCTCCACGTCGGCAGCTTTTATCATGTCGTCGAGTTCGCGCTGTTTGCGACGGAACTCGACCTCTTGCTTGCGTGCCTCCGCTAATTTCTCATCCTTCTCTTTTATTTGCTCCTCAAGTTCCGCCCTCTCCCCGTCTCGCTCGGCAAGCTTCTCGTCGAACTTCTGTTTCGCTTTCTTTATCGCGTTCCGCTCAATCGCCGAGCACTGCTCCTCGACTTGCTCCGCGATCTGCTGGTCAATTTGCTCTTGCCGCTTTGCCAAGGCAGCGCGCTCCTTCTCAACTTCCTTCCGCGCCTTCTCTGCGGCTCGCTGTTGCTCGCCGAAGGCTTTTCGGCGCTCCTCAAGTGCCGCCTCCTTCTCCTCATACTCATGTTCGAACGTGCGGCGCGTTTGCTCGATGATTGGCGCCGCGAGCGTTTCGTTCAGCTTGAACGATTTATGGCATTGCGGACACTCGATTGTGGCGTCGGACATGGCCCATCCTTCTACGGAGTTCAAATGATCAGGCTACCGCGTGGGGGGGTGCATATCCAGTACATGAATGCGCTACGCCCGAATCTCATTTGCGATAGGAAGGATCAAAGCGCAGATTCGCGGCGCGGGAAGGGATCAGAATCCAGCTTGCCTAGTGCATTGTCACTCAATGATTTTAGGGTAAATCGCTAGGGCTTTACCCTAATTTTGAAGAGTGACAATGCACTAGCTGGGAAGTTGCGTTCGACCCTTTTTTGCGCCCGTTCCTCAGATATCCGGCGCGCGTTTGCCATTTCCGTCCGTCTAACTCATTCAACCCGGCAATGAAATGTTTCAGCGGCCCGCCCGCCTGCGTCCGCGCGGATTCAGGTTCACGACGCGACCGTTCTTGAAGATATAAAACGGCGTGCCCGTCGCCTCGGATAATTTCCTGGCGCTTTTGGCCGCCCGTTTCAAGGCCGGGAAAGAGCCGATAATGTCCGGGTCTGATGAAGTCATTTTAATCGGCTTCATGGTTTACCTCCTGCCGCAATCAGCGTGGGCGCCGGTCCCCAGTTGTCGTACAGTACCCAGCTATCAGCCAAGTCCCGATACACACTCGTAAAGTTTCGCAGTCCCGCATCGAACCGCCGCCGCACGACCGCTTCGGGTATGTCATGTCCGCCCTGGGCGACCCGGGCTTTGACGCGCGCCAAGGCCAGGTCGGCCGATGGCAGACCGAGGAAAATCAGCTTTACACGATAGCCGGCTTTGCGCCAGTGGGGGATGTGGCGGGAGTAATTCAGCCCGCTCAAAGTCGTCTCGAACGCGAAGCTCTCGCCTCGGCTCACCTTGAGGGCAATCTGAGCGAGCATGATTCTTCCCGCCTGAATGGCCGCCTTGTCGGGGGCGAACGGCGACAGTCCCCTTGCGATCAAATCCGCATTGATGAAATCCGAACACCCGGCCTCGCGCGGGAGAAACTCCCGCGCGAAAGTCGTTTTCCCGGCGCCGTTGGGGCCGGCTATGATGACGATCTTTTTCCGGCGGGGAAGGCTGTTCATTGCAACGTGGAATCCGAGGAACACGGCCTTTGCCGCTCATTGATTCAGCCGACAAAACGCGGTCTTCCAGTAGCTTATGGCACCGGCATGCATGACGCCAGAATAACGCAATGCGCAAACAAGCGCCCTTGAAATCCCGCAGCCAGGAACGGGACTTCCAAAAATAAATGTAAACTTTTTGCCTTACTTATAGAGGAGTGCGTTTTTTCCATTGCGAGAAACCCGGCCATTGCACTCGGTCGCAACACCGTAGGACACATCGCGAGAATCCGATTAGGCGCGCCGCGCCGGATTCTCGCCTGGAACTGGGAGGGCAGGGGATAGCGGGTTACGGCCAGCCAAACAGCCGCTCCACATTCCCCGTCGTCACCTCGTCGGCATATTCCAGCGTCCAGCCCTTCACTTGCGCGACCATCCGCGCGACATGATGCACGAAGCCGGGCTCGTTGGTCTTCTGCTTGCGCATCGGCTCTGGCGTGAGATACGGCGAATCGGTTTCCACCAGCAGCCGATCATCCGGCGTGAGCTTGACAACTTGGCGCAGTTCGTCGTTTTTCTTGTAAGTGATCGGGCCGGTGAAACCCAGGAAATAGCCGCGATCGAGGATTCGGGACGCCTGGGCGCGAGTGCCGGTGAAGCAGTGGAAAACGGCGCGGAGGGCGGGGAAGTTGGCCATGACGGCCAGCGTGTCTTCGACCGCCTCGCGGCTGTGAATGACCACGGGGCGATCCATTTCTGTCGCCAGTTGAAGCTGGAATTCAAAGACGGCATGTTGCTTTTCGCGGGGGGCGAAGTGGTGAAAATAGTCCAGCCCCATTTCGCCCAGGGCAAGCACCGCCGGGTCTGCCGCCAGGGTGCGCAGCGCCGGCAGGTCGCTCACTGCAACATCCTGACAGTGGTTGGGATGAACGCCAATCGCGCAGCGCACGGCGGGTATGCGGGCGCACAAATCAATCGCCCGGCGGGCGTCGGCCAGGTCGGTGCCGATGGTAAGCATCCGCGTCACGCCGTTGGCACGCGCGCGGGCCAGCACGTCGTCAAGCTGCGACGCGAGGCGGGGATCGGTGAGATGGCAGTGGGAGTCGATCATTGGAAGCGATAACAAGGCGACCACTTAGCCCGGAAAAATGCAGGATTAACCACGAAGGCACAAAGACACGAAGCACCGAAAAATCCGAAATCCGAAATCCGAAATCCGAAACAAGCTCAAAACTCCAAAGGCAGAAATCTCAAAACAAGAAACGTCCGGACGCGCTCTTTGAATTTTCCGCTGTCGTGCATTGGATTTGTCTCGGATTTCGTGCTTCGGATTTCGGATTTTCACCCTTCATTGGGTGTTGGGCGCGGCCTGCGCCCAGCGTCTTCGTGCTGAACAATCCAGATTAGACGATTGAGATTTTCAAGTCTCCCAGCGTCAACTTCTTGCTCGCGACGATCGCGCTCAGCTGTGCGGCGCTGGTGATATTCTTGATGGAGAATGTTTGGCGAACGGTCGTGTCGCGGGCGGTGAAGCTGCCAAGCGAGTGGGCGGCGATGCCGAAGGTATTGGCGGCGTTATTCGTGGTGGTCGAGACGAGCCTCAACTGCCCGATGACGGCGGCGGCGATGATGGAACTGGTGAAGCCGACGTTCTTCTTTTTCGGATGCAGGTCCACGCCCGCCAGCCCCGCCGGCGAGGCGAAATCGGCGGCGGTTTGCGGCAGCGCCTGGCCGGCCGGCAGGCTGGTCACGCCGGCGTAGATCGAGGTTTGCGAGAGGGTGGCCGCTGAGATCGTGCCGATCGAGCCGGCCGACAGAATTGAAGTCCCACTGATATCGCCGCGCACCGCCAGGCGGCCCAGATCGCGCAGCTTGGCCGAATAGGGACTGGTGAATTTCAGATTGGCCCGGAACATCGAGCCGCGCACGTTGATGGTGCCGATGGAGGGCGCGGTCAGCGAGCCGCCGAAGTTGCCCCGCACGTTGAGTGAGCGAAGCGGGGTGGTGAAGGTGCCGTTGAAGTCGCTGGAGATGCCGCCGACGCTTAGCGCCGACGGTGAGCCGGGGAAGTTCCAGGTTCCGCCGATGTAGCCCTTGATGTTCAGAACGCCGACAGACCTGCCATGCGGCGCGCCAACGCCGCTGAGTTGCAGACCCGGCGTAAAGCTGCCGGTGGAACGCACCCTGCCGATGTATGGCGCCTGCACGCTTTCGCTGGCGGTGTCGGAATTGGCCCAGTCAATCGCGTTAATGGTGCTGATCGGGGCGGCGGAAATCAGGCTTTCGTCAATCCAGGTTCCGACCCTCACATATAGTTTGTGCCCGTGAATCGCCGCCCCCGAGTCGATGGTTCCCCCCGTGGCGCCTTCAATCTTGATATATCCGATCCCTCCGGGCGCTGTGAGATTCCCTTGCAGCAACGTGCGGGTCATGATGACGGAGCGAAAGGCGCCATTGGTGATGACCGAGCCCAGGGTGATGGTTGGGAGGTGCCCGTGCCCGCGCGCGGTGAGTGTGCTGGAGGCGGTGGTGCCGGTGGCGTTGATGCCCATGACCTGGACATTCTGCCCGGTCACATGCCAGCCGCCCGAGCGGTTGACGCGAATGGCGTCGCCGGTGAGCTGCACCACCGCCGAGCCGGGCCCGCCCAGATGGATATTTCCGATGCTGCCGTCGCTCTGTTTATAGATCAACGTGCGCGGCTGTCCCGCACCCAGCGTCACGTTCAGCGTGCGCGCCGGAACTCCGGCAACCTCCACCAGAATCGTATCGCTGGCTTTGTTGCCAAATAGATCCGTGCCGACCACCGTCACATGACAAAACCCCGATCGCCCCGGCGCGGGATTCAAACTGAGCTGGCTGCCGCTGACGGTTGGATTCACCAGTTGGAGATTGTCGCTGGTCGCGGCGTACGTGACCTTGGGCACCACCGACACATTCATCTGCACGAGGTCCGTAGCCGGCGGAGTCGTGGTGCCCGCGGGCAGGGCGGTAATCACCGGCACCGAGGCGTCAAATTGCGGGTTGATTGACGAGCCGTCGGCGGTGGGCAGGGCGTCGATTGCCTGCGCGATGGGCAGGCCCTGTAAGATTTGCCCGAAGACGGTGAAGCCGCCGTCGTTTGTCGGGTCGTCAAGGGCCGTGCTGTTGTCGTCGGTGTTGACGAACCATTGGCTGGTGGCGCCGTCGGGACTATTGCCCGGCTTGGCCATCGCGATCGTGCCCAGCGTATTGGGGATCTGAAATTCGTTGGGGACCGGCGGGAATGTCTGGATCGGGGCGCCGTTGGCATAAAACCCGCCGCCTTGAATGACGCTGATGCCGTTGTTCGCGAGCGTCGTCACGCGGTGAATGATCGAGCCGTTGTAAAGCCCAAGATTCACGTATTGCAGGAAGTTGGCGACCGTCTGCGGCGTCTGCTGGTCGAACAATTGCGCATCAAACGTGCCCACCGAAGTCTGAAACTGCACGACGGTGCCGGTGAATTGCGGATCGGCGAAGTTATTGGAGAGATCGATGGTGCTGGGCGTGTTTTCCGCGACGGTCTGCGGCGCGATGGGGCTGACGACGGTTGCCGACAGCAGCCGCCGGGGTTCCAGCGCCTCGATCAATCCGGCAAAGCGCGGCAGATCGCCGCGACGCGCCAAACGAGCCAATTTGTAAAGTCCACCGTCGGCCGCCGGTCGGGATGATGCGCGCACCAAAGGTTCTCCTGCTTTCGAGGATCAGGCAGACCGCCGATTCATCGGAAAAGTCGATGCCTGACGGTGACGAAAGCTAACCTTCGGAGCGGGGGTTGTCCATGATGGGGGCGCATCTGTGTCCATTCATGGGTGTAGCGCCTGATTGTGGCGGTCCCCCCGGTGGGGCGGACATTCTTGTCTGCCTCGGGTCCGCGAGTGCGGGGTGTACTCACCCCGCCGAGCGGACCCGAAGAACGAGGAAGGGACAAGAGTGTCCCTGCCGCTAACGGGCAGACAGGAATGTCTGCCCCACCAAGTCGCCACAAACACGAGTTACACCCTCCATTCATCGGGCGTGAGCTTGTGGAATGGTTCGGGAGGACAAGAATGTCCGGTTCCAAGCGGATCAGGTGTACTGATGGAGCGTGCCACTTGGAATTGGTGTGGGAAGCGCAGTGACGATCCCGAGCAGGTTTAAGGAATGACGACGACTTCTGAAGCCGCCGCGCCTCTGGCGCACAGAAACGCGGGCGATCCGCTGCCCGACCCGCCCGTGGATCGAGACCCGCGCAATTCGGCCATCCCCGATCACCAGGCTCGACGGCATTTGGCTGGCGTTCTCGAACATCACCGCCATGCCCTGGCCACGCGGCTGATGGATTCCGTCGCCGACTGGGAAAAGTACGCGCAGCATATCCGCGCCTGTCACGGCGATGTGGCTTCCTACGTCCAGCGCGAGTTTTACGTCTTTGTGGATTATCTGGCCCTGCTGTTTCGCACCGGCGATCCCACCTACCGACAGCTTTATGTCGGCGAGAAAATAAAGCAGGCGTACTGGGAAGCCGAAGGGTCGGACGACCAACAGCACGCCCGGCGTGCCATCATCCTCGAACGCGATGAACGCGCCATCCTCGATCTGCTGCGCGACAAGGTGCCGGCAAATGAACTGGACGCGCTGCGGGCGGAATTGGGGGGGATCGCCGGCGTCGTCACCTCGCGCGCCAGGCATGTCACGGAAGTGCTGCTTGTTGGCGATTGCCTTTTCCTCGACGTGATGGCATTTCTTATCGGCCCCGCCCTCGAAGACGGCGTGTCGATCAATCCCACTTTCCTGACCACCAAAAACCCCGCCGAGCTGCGAAACGACCTGCGCAAACTGGCGGATCGCAAGTTCGACCTGATCTTCTACAGCCCGTTCACCTACGAGTTTTCTCCGGAATTCGCCCGGCTGATGGACTGGCGCCAAGCGGCCAGCGGCGGCAAGAAGATCGCCGCACTTGTGAATGGCGCGCTGGAGAATGCGCTGGCGACGCTCGAACTCATTGGCGATCTGTTCGAATGCAACATCTTCGTCCACAACTCGGCGAATGTGCGACGCCATGATTCCAGCGCAGCCGAACGGCTGAAAAATGCCGTCACTTGGCGGGCGCGCAACAAAGCCCGGAGAATCGCCAACGCGCGGCTCGCGGAGTATGTCAGCCAGCGCAATGCCGCGACGTTTGGGCATCTGTTCGTTCTTGACGAAGCCGGCCTCCTCGCCCGGCATGGCGAGCGGGAATTGGGCCGGCTGTTTTACGATTCGGACCTCCAACATCCGGCGGTGATGGGCAAATGGCTCGCGGGGGAATATCGCGACGTGCTGGCGGTGCATGCGCATCTGCTCAAAAAGAAACTGGTGGTTTGCGACCTGGACAACACGCTCTGGAAAGGCGTGGTCGGGGAAGGCGCCGTCGAGCATTACGCCGACAAACAGCGCATCCTCAAGAAATTGCAGGCCAAGGGAATCGTGCTGGCCATCAACTCCAAGAACGATCCGAAAAATGTGAAATGGGACGGCGGCGTATTGTGCGCCGACGACTTCGTATGCGCCCAGATCAATTGGGAAAACAAGGTCGGGAACCTGCAGCGCATCGCGCAGATTCTCAACCTCAAGACCAGGGATTTTGTCTTTATCGACGATCGCGCCGATGAGCGCGAGATGGTGAATCTCGCGATGCCCGAGGTTAACACGCTGGATGCCACGTCCGAGCGCGCCTGGCGGATGCTCGACATCTGGTCGCGGATTCTTTCCAGCCAGGGCGAGACCGACCGCACGCAGTTTTACAAGCAAAAGGAGCAGCGCGACACGTTCGTGCAATCATTGGCCGGCGTGCCCGAAGACCAGGGCGCGCTTTTTGAAAAGCTGGAGATTGCCGTCACCGTGCGCGATGCGAAGAAGGGGGACCTGAGGCGCGTGGTGGAACTGATCAATCGCACCAATCAGTTCAATACCGCCGCCAGCCGAACCACGCTGCGCGAGGCCGGCGAATGGCTGGCCAGCAGCGACCATCATATCCTCGTTGTCGATTGCGGCGACAAGTTCGGATCGATGGGAACCATCTGCATCGCCGTGATTCATGAGAAAGCGGATTGCGTTGAGATCCCCGTTTTCGTGCTGAGCTGCCGGGTCTTCGGATTCGGCATCGAAAACGTGGTGGTGAACGCCGTCAAGCGGCTGGCCCGCAAGAGAGGCGTTCCCGCTATCGGCCCATTCAAGGAAACGCCCCATAACGAGCCGTGCCGAAAGGTTTATCCGAGCAATGGTTTCACCTGGAACGGGGGAGCGTGGAGGTGGGAGGGTGTAGGGGAGATCACCGATCCGAGATGGTTGGCGATTCGGAACGAGACGGAGATCGGCGGGGCCTAAGCAGGATTATTAACCACGAAGACACGAAGGCACGAAGGGTTTAAGTAAATGCGAATGTTTACGTTTCAACACCAAATAACTGCGAAATCACGACCGTGGATAACCCTCGTCGTATCACGGGCGTCCCGCCCGTGCATGGTGTTTTAAGATTGCGATACCGCGATTCATCGACTGCCGCGCCATCGGCACGGGCGGGACGCCCGTGATACGTTGGCGGGATTCGTCCCATTAAATTCCTGCGTTGCAAGGCACTGAAGCATTGCGTTTTTGCTTCGTGCCTTCGTGTCTTCGTGGTTCATCCCGCATTTCTGATTTGCCTGCTTCCCAATCAAATTGTACATCAGGTTTCGACCGCGTTGGCTTGTTGCCGGTGCGGCGAAGTGAGGATCCCCGAAAGGGCAAAGCCGCTGTAAGGCGGCGTTGGGCCTGTCAAAGGGCCTGACTCATTGCCGCGATGAACCATTCATCGCGGCGGTGATGCGCAAAGCGTCCGATCCGCCACCGGTGGATCGAGGGCGCTGCCGAAAGGATGCTCGTGAATGCACCCGTTCCTCGGGGCCGTTTGGCCCTTTGGCGCGGCACGTCACGGCTCTTCTTATCGGTCCTCCTTCCCAATGCCGACCCCGGCGCCGCCCAATTTTTGGGCGGGCCATCGGCGGGCAGGGATTAAGTCGGCCCCCGCCCGCGTCGATTCAAGGGACGGCCTGAAAGTGAAAGGAGGGTAGCGAAAACCCGGCGCCTGTTGCGCGCCATGCAGTCGCGGGCTTGTGGCCCGCAAGCAGCCGACTTGAAGAACCGTTTGACATGCCTGCCGGCAATCCGCCGCGGGCCGGAACGCTCGAAAATTTCGAGCCTTTTACCGGAGACATTCACATGACCGCTCGTAACCTTCGCAAGAATAGTGGCTTCACCCTGATCGAAATTTTGATCGTGGTGATCATTTTGGGCATTCTCGCGGCAATCGTGATTCCGCAGTTCACGAACGCCAGCAACGACGCCCGCAACTCCAGCCTCGCCAGCCAGCTTCAGACGCTGCGCAGCCAGGTTGAGTTGTTCAAATTGCAGCACAATGAAGCGCTGCCCAAGCTGCAGACGGACTGGACTCAGATGACGGGCAAGACCCTGGTGGATGGCACCGTGAACGCGGCGGGCACCTTTGGCCCGTACCTCCAGACCATTCCGACCAACCCGTTGACCAACGGTTCGACCGTCGCGGACGGAACCGCCTACGCGGCTGGCGCGGACTTCATCTATGACTACACCGGCGGGACCGGCAAGATCCTCGGTGTCACGGCCACCACCGGTGGCGTGATCGCCCCGTACTAAGTGGGTGTTGTAATTCCGGCCGGCGGATTCGTCAGCCGCCGGGCGCCGCGTACGGCCCCGCCAAAAGTCGGGCCGTACCGGCGCCCAGCCGGGTTTAAGCGGGGGATCGACGTAAATGGTTTTGACAAGGTACGAGCAGGTCCGCCTGGGCGGACACGGTTTGGAAACCGAGGTGCATCCATGAACGTGACTCGAACCAACATCCAAAGATTCCATCGTGCCGCCCGCGGCGGCGGAGGCCTTCGCCGGGGCTTTACCCTGATCGAAATCCTCATCGTGGTCATCATCCTGGGAATCCTGGCCAGCATCGTCATCCCGCAATTCTCCAACGCCTCTTTGCTGGCGCGCGAGAATACGCTCAAGGATGTCATGCGGTATCTGCGGACGCAGGTGATTGTGTTCAAGGCGCAGCACCGCGAATCGCCGCCGGGCTATCCGGGCGGCAATACCTCCGCGACCCCGGATTCGGCGACGTTCATCGCGCAGATGACGCAATACACCGATGAAAGCTGCAACACCAGCGCGACCGGGTCGGCAACTTACAAGTACGGCCCGTACCTCAGTCAGATGCCGCAGAATCCGATCAGCAGCGACGCGGGCATCTGGATGGTCACGACCGGCGACACCATGCCGGCCCCCGATCAGACCCAGCCCTACGGCTGGATTTACAATCCCCAGTCGCAGCAGGTCATCTCCAACCTGGTGGGCCAGGATCAGAATGGCGTGTTGTACAGCGCGTATTAGGAGCAAGAACCATGAAAACTGAAAAACTATTGGGAATTATGATTGTCATGCAGGGCCTGATCCTGGCGGGCCAGTGGGCCGGGCCGGTCGGTTCGCCGAGCGTCGCGCACGCCGAGCCGTTCAATCCCAGCGAGCGGCAACTGGCCATCCTCGACGAGGCCAAGCAGACCAACTCCAAGCTCGACAAGCTCATGGCCCTGCTTCAGAGCGGCGAGGTGACCGTGAAGGTCGCGAAAGAGGATGCGAAATAAGAAAGAAGATTAACCACGAAGGCACGAAGACACGAAGAAGTGTTCGGAAGAATCCGCGCACGCCTCCGATGCGAAATTCATCGGAGTTGAGTGAAGATCAACGTATCACGGGCGTCTCGCCCGTGCATAGTGCTCAAAACTAGCGAAATCGCGATTTCTCGACCACTCCGCCATCGGCACGGGCGAGACGCCCGTGATACGTTGGATGTGTTTGTACTTCGGGCGGCAATCAGCAATTTTCTGACTCCTCTTCGTGACTTCGTGCCTTCGTGGTTAATCTCTTTTCCTCCCGAAAGCCGTGCCCATGAAAACTCGCAACCCCATTCGCCGCGCATTCACGTTGATCGAGATCCTCGCGGTCGTCACGATCCTGGGACTGACGTCGGCGATCATCCTGCCGCAGTTGTCTTCGCACGGCGATCTGGACGCCGCCTCGGCGGCACGGAGTATCACCGCCGATCTGCTGTACGCCCAGAGCCTTTCGATTGCCAGCGGGAACATGACCTACGTCGTCTTTGACAGCGCCAACGGCAAATACGATCTGATGAGCGCGGTGTCGCCGAGCAATGTGATCCTGACGCACCCGGTGCTGCATGCGCCATACGAGGTTGTGTTTGGAAATGGCGCGCTCAAGAACGTGACGATGAGTTCCGTGAGTTTCGACGGGCAGACCACGGTTGCCTTCGACTCGCTGGGTGTGCCGTATTCATACAACGCCGGGACGCAGACGACTTCGGCCCTTGTCGCCGGCTCGGTGGTTTTGCAGAGCGGCAACGCCACGCTGACTGTGTCCGTGCAGCCGTATAGCGGGGAGATCAAGGTGCAGTGAACATGCTGTTGTTTCGACGCTCTGATGAGTTGCCCGCTGCCCTGGATGCCGGCAGCGATACAGTGAAATTACTACAGCTCGCCCGCTGCCCGGGCGGGCTGCGTGTCGTGGCGGCAGCGCGCCAATCCCAATCGGAAACTGGAGGGCCGGCTCTTCCGCGGCTCAGTGCGATTCTGCGCCGAATGCGGATCGACGCCCCGTTTACCACCCGCCGGGTGATCGCGGCGATGCCGGGGGAAATCGTTCATTTCAGAACATTGCGGGTTGCCCCCGCTGATGCCCGGGAAATAGACCGCGCGCGGTTTGAGGGGCATCTGCGGGAGGAAGCGGCCCGGCAGTTCCCGTTCGACCTGGATTGCGCCTCGGTGCGATTCCTGCATGCCGGCCCGGTGCGGCAAGGGGGCATGGAACGGCAGGAGGCAATCGCGGTTGCCGTGAAGAACGCGGATATCGCCGCTTTCGTCGATCAGTTGCATGAAGGGGGATTGCGGCCGGTCGCGCTGTGGCCCGGGCCGCTGGCGGCGTATTGGTGGGGCGCGGGTGAAAGGCAACGGCCTGGCCTGGGGGCGCGCTGGTGGGGCAGACATTCTTGTCTGCCATCCGATTCGTCGGCAGACAAGAATGGGTGCCTGACCGCTTCGGCGAGTCCTTCCCCCTCCCCCGGTACTCCGG
>DASRLH010000339.1:0-20880 GCA_035648595.1 Tepidisphaeraceae bacterium | reverse complement strand
AGAACGTGTCGGAGTCCTGCTCCACGCTGAAATGGATCGCCGCGTCATGGAAACGGATCGCCAGTTCCTGGTAGCCGCGAATACCCCATCCGTGATACAACAGGCTTGTGGACATGAGTTTGTCTCCTTTCTGAAGCTTGGCAACTCCAGAGGAGACGGCCATGTCCATTTTTTTTCAAGCACTACCTACGCAAAATCCGGAAGAACCAATTAAGTTTCCCTGGAGAGCGGGCGCTTTGGTTGGTGCGGCGTTTTTGTTTCTCGGGCTGGGATCGACCTTTGGAGCGATGGAGCGTACGCACTACAATTACGGGTTCCTAAATTCCACCGATGCACGGATCGACCGTATTATGATGCGGTGGAAAAGAGGAGGCGCCGAGGAGGGCGTGGGCGCGGGAACTCTGTCGCCCGGCGACAAGGCGCATAATGGCGTAGCTACCCCGCCGCCAGCCCCCCCGGAGAGTGCGATGTTGACTTGGAGAACACTCAAGGATGGAAAGGAACATAAACTGAAAGTCGGCATTGGCAAGTTAGTCCCGGCGGGCGCGCGGTTTGATGGAACGATCTGGATCAAGTTCAACTCGGACGGAGTTCAGGTTATTCCGCTTACGTTCGATGAAATGTTGCGAATGATCAAGTCGCACAAAGACTTCCCGTGATTTGAAGCAAGTCGTTTGCGCCCGTCTCGGGAAAACTCGGAATGTATGCGCGACACCATTTTTCATGTGCGCTGGCCGTTGCCAAAGGCGGCGTGTTCGCGGACTTTGCGCGCAATCGGCTGGAGAAGATACTCCATTCCGACGCTTCACCGCCGTTTCTTCTTCTTATTCCGGTCCTTCTTCTCCATAAACCCCGACTTTTTCAACTTGAGTTGCGGGCCGCCGGGCATTCCCAGGCCCGCGAGGTTGCCGCTCATGAGTTGTTTCATCATTCCGAGCTTGCCTTTGATTCCCATGCCGCCGACGGCTTTCATCATGTCGCGGCTCATCTCGAATTGCTTGATGAACTGCCCGATCTCCTGCACGCTCACGCCCGCGCCCCCGGCGATGCGGCGGCGGCGGGGGCCGTCCAGCAGATCCGGCTTTTTTCTCTCGGACTTGCTCATCGAGTCATAGATGGCGCGCATCCGGCCCATCTGGTTTTCAACGTCGTCGCCGTCCATGTTCATTTGTTGGGTGAGTTGGCTCATGCCGGGGATCATTTCCATGATCTTGCCCATCGAGCCCAGTTTCTTCACCTGCCCCATCTGCCCCATGAAGTCTTCGAGAGTGAACTGGCCCTTCTCCATCTTGGCCTGCAGGCGGACGGCTTCATCCTGGTCAAACTTGGTCATGGCGGTTTCGACCAGGCCCAGGATGTCGCCCATGCCAAGAATGCGCTGCGCCATCCCCTCGGGGCGGAATTCCTCGAGGCCGTCGAGCTTTTCGCCGGTGCCGATGAATTTCACCGGCTTGCCCGTGACGATCTTCGCGGAAAGCAGCGCGCCGCCGCGCGTGTCGGAATCAAACTTGGTGAGGATCAGGCCGTCGATTTCGAGTTGCTGGTTGAACGCCTTGGCGCTGTTGACGGCGTCCTGCCCGCTCATCGCATCGAGCACCAGAAATACCTGGTGCGGCTTAAGCTGCGAATTGATGTCGCGCAACTCCCCCATCAGCTCATCATCGATGTGCAACCGGCCCGCGGTATCGAGCAAGACCACGTCGCATCCGGTCTTCTTGGCTTCCTGAATCGCGGCCCGGCAGACCGCCACCGCCGCACCCTTGGCCACTTCCCCATGCGCGGCGGCCTTGGTCGTATCCGCATAGACCGGCACACCCGCCTGCTCGCCCAGGGTCTTAAGCTGCTCGATTGCCGCCGGCCGCTGCAAGTCGGCGGCGGCGAGCATCGGGTGCATCCCCTTGCCGACCAAAAACTTCGCGAGCTTGCCGCAGGTGGTGGTTTTGCCCGACCCCTGCAAGCCGCACATCATGATGACCGTGGGCGGCGGCTGAACGAAGTAAATCCGAGTATCGACGGGTCCCATGAGCGCGGTGAGCTCGTCGTAGACGATCTTCACCATCAACTCGCCGGGCCGCAGGCTGCGGATCACGTCCTGGCCGACGGCCTTCTGCTGGACCTTCTCGATGAAGTCCTTGACGACGCCGAAGTTGACGTCGGCTTCGAGCAGGGCCGCGCGCACGTCGCGCATGGCGTCGCGGATGTTCTCCTCGCTGATTTTCCCCCGGCCCGATAAGCCGCGAAACACGTCGCCGAATTTACGTTGAAGGGTGTCGAGCATGAAGGTTCCAGATCAGACGGCATCTCCCGGCACGCAACAGCGCGCCCGCGCAAGAGCGAGCCGGGGTTTTCCGAAGGCTAGATTATGCGGGTTGATCGACGGATGGGAAGCATCACGGCGCGCGGTTTCTCGAAGCCCGGCAGCCGGACGGGAAGAAACCCGCCAACGTATCACGGGCGTCTCGCCCGTGCCGATGGCGTGGTGGTCTGGCAATCGCAATATTCCTAAATTTAATGCGCCCGGCACGGGCGAGACGCCCGTGATACAATACTGTCACAGGATCCAGAATGCGATGATGCCAGTGGCGAGGAACGCAATCCCATCTACAATCCCCTTGCAATGCGCATCGCCCTGGCCCAGATCAACCCCACCGTCGGCGACCTCGCCGGCAATACGCGTAAGATTCTTGATTTCATTGGTCGCGCCAAGGCTGGCGGCGCGGGGCTTGTCGTATTCCCGGAATTGTCGATCACCGGGTATCCGCCAAAGGATTTGCTGCTCAAGCCGCAGTTTGTTTCGGACAACCTTCGGGCGTTGCAGATCATTGCTTCGCGGGTGTCCGGCATTGATGCGATCGTGGGATATGCCGACCGGAGCGAGGAGCCGGTGGGGAGGCCATTGCATAATGCGGTGGCGGTTTTGCGCGAGGGGCGGATTGTGAGCCGGCATTTTAAGACGCTGCTGCCGACGTATGATGTGTTTGATGAGGGGCGTTATTTTGAACCGGGGCGCGGGGACCAGCGGGCCAATGTGGTGACGGTGGGGGGGATGGCGATGGGGTTGAGCATTTGCGAGGATTTGTGGAACGATGAGAAGATGGTGCCGCATCGGCTGTATCACGCCAACCCTATCGCCGATCTTCACGCCGCCGGCGCGCAGGTGATGATCAACACCAGCGCATCGCCGTTCGTGGTTGGCAAGCACGCGTTTCGGCTGGCGTTGTTTTCGTCGCAGGTCCGGCAGTTCCGTAAGCCATTGGTGTACGTCAATCAGGTTGGTGGGAATGATGAGTTGGTTTTCGATGGAAACAGCGTCGTGCTTGATGCCGAGGGGAACGTGCTGGCTCAGGCGAAAGACTTTGAGGAAGACCTGCTGCTGGTCGATTTGTCGGACAAATCCGTGAGTGCAGGTGTGCCGGTGCGGACGCCGGTTTCGGAGGACATCGAGCGATTTGCCAACGATGCGCTCGATCTGGAAAAGCAGCAGGATTCGCCTGCCGCGATCGAATCGCTCTACAAAGCGCTGGTGCTGGGCCTGCATGATTACGTGCGAAAGTGCGGCTTTAAGAGCGTGGTGCTTGGCCTTTCGGGCGGCATCGATTCGGCCCTCACCGCCGCCTTGGCTGTGGCCGCGTTTGGCCCGGAGAAGGTGGTCGGCGTCGCCATGCCCAGCCGGTATAGTTCGCGAGGTTCGGTGGACGATGCCCGCGAATTGGCCGCGAATCTCGGCATCGCATTCCATACCATCGCGATCGCCCCGGCTCACGATGCCTACGAGGCGATGCTCGCCCCCGCGTTTGCCGGCATCGCGCCGGGCGTGGCCGAGGAAAATCTCCAGGCCCGCATCCGCGGCGCGCTGCTCATGGCGTTTTCCAACAAGTTCAATCACCTGCTTCTCACCACCGGCAACAAGAGCGAACTGGCCGTCGGCTACTGCACCCTGTACGGCGATATGTGCGGCGGGCTGGCCGTCATCAGCGACGTGCCCAAGACCGTCGTCTACCGCTTATCCGAATGGATCAACCAGCGCGCCGGCTATGACCTAATTCCCCGGAACACGATTTCCAAACCCCCATCCGCCGAGCTTCGTCCCGATCAAACCGATCAGGATTCGCTGCCGCCGTATGAGATTCTCGACGCGATCCTGCATCGGTATGTGGAGGAGGAGAAAGGCGTGCGGGAAATCATCGCCGACGGCTTCGATCCCGCCACCGTGCTACAGGTGGTGAAGCTGATCGATCGCAGCGAATACAAGCGCAAGCAGGCGGCGCCGGGATTGAAAGTGACCAGCCGGGCGTTTGGGTTTGGGCGGCGAATGCCGATTGCGCAGAACTACGAACAGACGGTTCCGGAGCCGGATGATTCACCGCGAAGACAGAAACATAGTTAACCTGGACTGTGACCAAAACCACGGGAACCACGAACGAATCGAGCGAGGCATTCGCTCCCAACCAAAAGCGGATTAGCGCAGAGAGCGCAAAGGCGCCAAGTCGCAAAGGTGGGTTCAACAATTCAGAAAAATTCGCTTATCAATGGGCGAATTTTCGGGCTCAAATAGATGGGAGACTAATCCAGTGCCGCACAGACCTTCCCGACTCTGCGCCATTGCGCCTCTGTGCCTCTGCGCAGGTCTTTTCATCGACTAACAGGTGCGCCGAGAGTGTGAGTTTGCGTTAGCCTCGACGGAAGACCAAGACGTAAATCAGCACCGCAACCGCGTTGACGCCGGTGATGATGGCGATTTTCCCGACCATCTCGCGGACGCTTTCGGGGTAGGCGTCCAGCGGGGAATTGATCCATTCCAGCACGCGCACGTACCAGGGGGTTGCGCGGGATTCAGTGGCGCCGCCGTTGATGGCAGGCATGGGCGCGGTCAAAGCCCCTCGTTCCACTGCGGCGTCCAGCTCGGCCAGGAGTTCGGGGTCGATGTCGGCGGACGGGGGCGCGGCAGCAGCGGCAGAGTCTGTCGCAACTGCCGAGCCGCGGGCCGTGGGCAAGTCCGAAAGTAGGCCCATTTCCTGGGTGCCGGCGAAACGGTCGGCTTCCACTGCGCTGATCGCCGCCTGTGTGATCGATTCGGGGGAAACGAGGGCCGGCGAGGCAGTCGATGCCGTGGCGGCGGGCGGTGGCGCGGTCTCGGAAGGTAACGGCCCGGAAAGCGCGGTCCCGGAAGGCGCGGGCCCGGAAGGCGCCGACGCGGCAATCGTGTCGGAGAGGGACTGGGCAACCGCCGCGAAGATAGACGCGCCGTTGGCCGCCGGCGCCACTTGGGCTACCTGGGTGTTTGCAATATCCGTGGCTCGGGATCGTGTCGTGGCAGGCCGGTCGGGGGTGACCGGCGCGGCTGCGTCATCGGCCTGATTCGACGGCGATTCTCCTTTCGTTGGCTCTGCGGGCGCGATTGCTTTGGCTGCGGCGCGCTGGGGTTGTGCTTCCTTGCGGCGCGGCGCCGGCGAAGCCGGCACGTCCCTCTCGACATCCGACTCCGAAAGGAGCCGGTCGATCTCCTCCCCGGCCATCTGCGACAGCAGCTCGTCCGCCGCCGGCGCGCTGGCGCCGGCGCCTGGATATTCCATCACGTCCCGCGGATCGGGCAGGTCCAGTTGGGCCAAACCCATAACGACTCCCTTCGACACGAATTACGAAATGACGAATGCCTTAAGGCGAGCCCGAAAGTCCGGGTCTTGCACTCATCTTCGGTCCGCCCGCGGCGGTTCCACCGCCTCTTATCGGACGACTTTGGGCACATCATAACCCGCGTTTGTGCCGATGCAACGATTCCTTGCCAGCCCATAACGGCTGTCTGATAATCCGCCGTATGGCGCGACGGATTCACGTTCCTCAATTGCAGGTCGGCGAGATTCTGCTTGCCGACGGTCAGGCTCACCATGTCCGCAACGTGCTGCGCCTCGGGGATGGGGCGACGGTAGACGTATTCGACGACGCCGGCGCCAGCACGACCGGAACGCTTTCCCACCGGGGCCGGTCGGGGGCGGCGGTTCGCATCGGGCGAATCGACAATTCCGCCGGCGCACGGGAATTCCAGTGGACTGTTTGCTCGGCGGTGCCCAAGGGCGAACGGGCCGATTGGATGGTCGAGAAGCTCAGCGAATTAGGCACGACCGCGTTCATCCCGCTGGCCGCGGCGCGCAGTGTCGTGCTGCCCGAAGGCCGCAACAAGCGCGAGCGTTGGATGCGGATCGCCACCGAATCCGCCAGGCAATCCCGGCGAACGGGGGTGATGCGGATCGAGGAATTGGCCGACGTGGACGCAGTCATCCGCCGCATTGGCATTGCGACCGCGCCCGGTGGCGACGCTGCTCGTGCGGAGCAGTCTCAAAGCGCCCTTGCGGAGGCCGGTGAACTTGCCGCGCCAGCAATGCGCCGGCGCGGCGCCTGGTTTCTGGCGACGCAAGTTCCCGCCATGCCCATCGCCCAGGCCGCCCTGGCGGCTGCATCGCTTGATGAACTGACGCTGTTCATCGGCCCCGAAGGCGGCTGGACGCCCCAGGAGATTTCAAGTTTCATCGACGCGGGCATACAGGCGGTGCGCCTGACCCGCACCATTCTCCGAGTTGAAACCGCCGCCGTTGTGACGGCCGCCGTTGTGGCGACAAGCCGCGGCGGCTCGTGAATCCGCAAAAACGCGACGCGTCCACAATCGATCAAAGACCGCCTTTGCCGCGTCGGGCACGACTCCCGATGGTTGTGGTGATGTGCGGGGGCGTGCCCGATTTTCCGGGAGACGCCATTGGCGGACGGTGGGGCAGACATTCTTGTCTGCCGGCGAATCGGTGAGTGGAGGAAATTCTTGTCCTCCCCGAACCGATTCGACTCTGCTCATCGCGGGCCGATTCGACAAGCTCCCGGTTGGCCGATTCGAATCCGCTCGGCGGGGCAGGAATGTCCCGCACTCGCGGTTCGACGAGGCTCACCGAAGTCGGATTCGGGCGTCAGGAATGTCTGCCCCACCAAACCTTGTGGATGTCAACGGTGACACCTGCCCGAAAATTCGGGCACGCCTTATCAGGACGGCGACCGGGACCGCCACTTGACGATTCATTCCCCTCCCGCGAGCATTCATTTTTTCCCCGATCCCCTTTCATCAACCGGTACACCAACTGTGAGCCAATATCCTTCACCGTATTCGCCGCCGCCTTCGCCCAATCAATTGGGTTATTATTCATCGCCCGCGAATGTCGGAGCGCCGGCCAGGCGCGCCAGCATCGGCATGTTCATCCTCGGCGTGGTGGTGCTGTTGTGCGGCGTGGCAAACGGCGTTCAGGGAAGCAAAGCCCTGGCGAACTCGCCGCAGTTTGAACAGATTCAAAAGGCCTGTGCTCAGTTGAACACCACGACCGATCAACTCATGTGGATCACGGCCGTCATAACCATGATCCCTGGGGTGCTGTTTCTGATCTTCGGCGTATGGGTTCGTCGCGGCGGCAGAGCTGCCGTCATATGCTCGCTGATTCTCAGTTTTTTGGGGGCACTGGGGCTGCTGCTGCAAATCCTGGGCGGCGTGCTCGCGATGAACGTCTTCGCGATCTGCGCCGGACTGGTGTTGCTGGCGCTGGCATCCGTCACGATCGTCTGGCTGTTTCAAGCGTCGCGTGACGCCCGCACGTTGGCCTTCGCCCGCCAGCAACATCAAGGGCAATACTGGCAATCCCAACAACAACAGATGGCGTACAACCAAGGCGCGCCCGGCTCCGCTTTTCCGCCGCAACAGCCGATGCAACAGATGCCGCCGCAATCGCCGCCGCCGGGCTATGGCGCGCCGGGGCCGGTGAACTATGGCTACGGATACGGCGCGTCGCCGCCCGCGGCGGCGCCGCCGGAACAAAAAGGGCCAGGAAATCAGGCGCCGCCGCAATAAGCCGATTCTGTGATCGGGGAATCGATATCTGGGTTACCTTTACCCTCCAGGAGTTCCATGCCGCTGCCTCCCCGAAATGATCCCCGCCGACCGTTGGCGCTGGCGATCAGCTCGACGCGATTGCTGGGCATCGTGTTCATGCTGTTCGGGGTGGTGATCGTGCTCTGGTTCCGGTTCCTCCTTGGGAACGGCTCGAGAGTTCCAATCCTTTTGGTTCTGCAGGCGTGCTTCTGGTTCGTTCCCGGAGTTCTTTATATTATTTTTGCCATCTTCCTGAGCAAGCGAGCCGCGTGGGCAGTGATCGCGACGATGGTCATCGCGGGATTTCAGTCGCTGCTCATGCTATTGGCGTTGCTCGGAGCGCCCATTCACGGGAGCTGGGGACTGACGGCGTTCCAGGCTTTGTGGACGGCCGCACTGGCGCAGCTCATTTATCAACTGTCCAAATCGTTCGAATCGATCCGTGCGTGTCAGGAAACGCGACGCGGGTTTGAGGTGCAGCCGATTGTACAAATTACCCAAATGGAGCAGGGGAGCGATGCCAGCGGGGCGGATGTTATATGAATGAGAATTCAACCTCCCGGCGGCTGTAAGGCCATGGTAGTGGTAAGGGAACCTCCGTCCCTCTGTCGCTCAGTCCCTCCGTCCCTCTCGCGGCCGCTAAAACGGCACTGGGGATTCAATCGATTCGCCTCGACGCGTTTGACATTAATCGATCGTCAGTTTTCGGATGAAATAATCCTGCCGCATGGCTTTTTTCGCCAGCGCCAGCGTTTCCTCGGCAACCGCATTCGCGCGGATGGTCCCCGCGCGGAGGATGTCGATCACATCATCGGGCCGCTGCTCGAATTGCTTTCGGCGTGCGCGGATCGGCTCGAGCAGCGCGTTGAGCACGTCGATCAGTTTTCGCTTCACCACGACGTCGCCCACCTTGCCGTTTTTGTAGAGATCGCGGTGTTCATCCACCCACGCCGAGTCGGCGTTGAAGGTTTCATGGAAGGCCCAGAGCGGATTCTTTTCCGCGTCGGTTTCCCCCGGATCGGTCATGCGAATGCGCTTGGGATCCGTGTACATCCCCATCACCTTGCTTCTAACCGCGTCGGCGTCGTCGCTCAGGAATATGGCGTTGTTCAGCGACTTGCTCATCTTGAGCAGTCGCCCCGTGTTCGCCGATGGCGCGCCGGTTCCCACCAGCCGCCGCACGCGCCCGAGCTTGGCCTCGATCACGGGGAACAAGCCGCCGGCTTTCACATATTCCTTGTCCGGCGTTTGCGGATCGACATTGCAATAGAGCTGATCGAATTTGCGGGCGACTTCCCGCGTCAACTCCAGGTGCGGCAACTGATCCTCTCCCACCGGCACCATCGCCGGTCGAAACGCCAGGATGTCGGCGATCTGCCCGATCGGATACCAGAGAAACCCGAACGAATAATTCTCCGCCAACCCCTTATCGATCATCTCGCTCTTAAGGGTGGGATTGCGCATGAGCCGGGCGTATTGGACGAGCATGCCCAGGAAGTTTGCCAGCTCGTCAATCGCCGGCACCTCGCTCTGGATGAACATGGCGCTTTTGGCCGGATCAATCCCCACCGCCAGCCAATCGGTGGCAATGTCGATCACGCTCTGGCGGATGTCGGCCGGCTTGTCGGCGCGTGTGGTGAAGGCGTGCTTGTTGGCGATCAGGAAGAAACACTCATAGTCGTCCTGCAAGGCAAGCCGATTCTCCACGCTGCCGACGTAATGGCCCAGGTGAAGTTTGCCGGTGGGGGTGTCGCCGGTGAGGATGCGGGGTTTTGTGAACATGTGGGTTGTCAGTTGTCAGTTGTCAGTTGTCAGTTGTCAGTTGTGGGTTGTGGATAGGTGGTCGCCGGTTGTTGGTTGAGTGTTATTGTTAGGACTTGAGCGGACGTTGCAACATCCGGGGCTCAACCGCCGAGGCTGACGGGTGTGGCCTGAATTTGTGGCACAGGCGGCTCGCAGCGGCCCGCCCGTGGTTTGCCGCATCAAGATCAGAACTTCAAGAATAAACAGCCGCCCAGACATAAAGTAAGATGTGATGCGCTTACGAAGCGGCAAGCGATGGAGACGCGGCGAATGAAGCGAAGCTTGAATGTGTTCATGGCGATCGTAGCAACCGCCGGGCTGTTGGCCGCCAGCGCACGCGTCAACGATGCGGGCAAATCCAAACCCACGTCGCCAGCCGTACGTCTACCCGCCACACAACCCTCCACAAAACCCACGGCTGATACCACGCAGCATTATCCCGCGCCCCCGGCACCACCGCTTTCGCCGGATAAGGAACGTGCGACTTTCGCGCTGCCGCCGGGATACCAGATTGAATTGGTCGCCAGCGAGCCGCGAGTGCAGGATCCGATCACGATCGCGTTTGATGCCGATGGTCGGATGTGGGTTTGCGAGATGCGCGATTACATGCCCGACGTTTACGCCCACAATGAAGACGCGCCAACTGGCCGAATCAGCGTGTTGGAAAGCACGCGCGGCGACGGGCATTATGACAAGGCGACCGTCTTTCTCGACCACCTCGTGCTGCCGCGCGCGGTCTCGCCGATCGCGGGAGGCGTATTGGTCGCGGCCCCGCCTCACCTGTGGTTTTGCCAGGACACCACCGGCGGCCTGCATTGCGACCGGCAGACGGAAATCTACGGCAAGTTCGGCGTCGCCCGCGACCCGGAGTATGGCGACAACGGGCTGCTGTATGCCCGCGACAACTGGATATACAACGCCAACTCCACCCTCCGCTTTCGCCACATTGGCGGCGACAGGTTCCAAAGTTCCCCAACCGCCCATCGCGGTCAGTGGGGCATCAGCCAGGACGACGTCGGGCGTCTGTACTTCAATTACAACTCGGATCAGCTTCGCGCCGATCTGATTCCCACCGAATATCTTGCCCGCAATCCCCGGTACAAGGCCGCCGCCGCCAACTACCAGGTCGAGACCGATCAGCACGTCTGGCCGTCCCGCCCCAATCCCGGCATCAACCGCGGCTATGAGCCGGGCAATCTGCGCAAAGACGGAACGTTGAACACCGTCACGGCCACCTGCGGCCCCGCCATCTTCCGCGGCACCGCCCTTGGCGAAGACGCCTACGGCAACGCCTTCATCCCCGAGCCGGCCGGCAACCTCGTCATGCGCAAGACGCTCGCCCAAGGCCCGGACGGCATGGTAAAGGCCCACAGCGTCCTTCACCCCGGCAACGGCCCCGACGGCAAGCTCGATTTCCTCACCTCCACCGATGAGCGATTCCGGCCGGTGGACGCCTTCACCAGCCCCGATGGCGCGCTGTACATCGTGGACATGTATCGCGGCCTGATCCAGCATCGAACCTACGTCATGCCGTATCTTCGCAACCAGGTTTTCGAGCGCGGCCTCGAGCAGCCGCTTCATCAGGGGCGCATCTGGCGCATCTTCAAGGAAGGCCAGCGCCTCACGGCGCTGCCCAGGATGTCGAAGGAAGCGGCGGCGCAGCTCGTCGGGCATTTGTCCAGTCCCAATGGCTGGTGGCGCGACACGGCCCAGCGCCTGCTCGTCGAGCGCAATGACCCGGCATCCATTTCGCTTCTACGAAAACTTGCGATGAGCGGGGCAAGCCCATTGGGCCGTCTGCACGCGCTTTGGACGCTGGATGGAATGGGCAAAACTGACGAGGCGACGCTCGCCGCCGCTCTGCACGACCACGATGCCCGCGTTTGCTCCGCCGCCATACGGCTGTCTGAGCCGTTGCTCGGGCAAAGCGATGGGAAGATGCTCGCTCAGGTGCTCAAACTCGCGGGCCGCGCCGATGTTCGCCTCCAATTCGTCCTGAGCCTAAGCGGCGTGAAGACCGACAAAGCCGACGAGGCGATGGCGTCGGCATTGGCCGAGTCGGCGGATTCTCCTTTCATTCGTGATGCCGCTATCAGCGGGATGGCCGGGCGCGAATTGGACTTTCTGCAACTGCTCCTCACCGAGCCGTCATGGGCGAGGGAAACGACAGGCCGCCGCGCTTTGATCGGGGCGCTGGCCAACTGCGTTCTGCGCGAAGGCAAAGGCGCGGTGGTCAGCCAGCTTCTCGAAACCGCTGCTTTGGAAAAGGGCGAAACACATTGGCGGCAGATGGCGATTCTTGAGGGCCTGACTGCCGTCGCCAAAGGTCAGGGCAAACCCCGTCCCGTCGCATTGGCCGCCGTTCCTCAGCCGCTACTCAAACTTGTCGACGATCCCGACAAGCAGACGGCGCAACTGGCCAAGGCGGCGCAAGCGATGGTCTCCTGGCCGGGGAAGCCCGTGGCGGCGCGCAAACCGGCGGTCAAGCTGGACGTCGCCGGCCAGGCCAGCTTCGAGCGCGGGAAAACTTTGTTCACCGCCATCTGCGCCCAGTGTCATCAGCTCGATGGCCGGGGCTTTGAGGGCAAGGCGCCGTCGCTGCGCGATTCGCCGATCGCGCTGGGGCCCGACATTCGCCCGATCCGCGTGGTGCTCAATGGGGCCAAGGGCGAGTTCCATGTGGTCGGCTGGACGCCGAATCTGGAAATGCCAACGTTGTCGGTTCTGGACGATCAGCAGATCGCCGACGCGCTGACCTACATCCGCCATGCCTGGGGCCACGGCGCCGCCGCCGTTCATCCCGCCACCGTCGCCGGCGTGAGGTCCCGGGTGGCCGGGCGGCAGGCCGCCTGGACCGAACCCGAACTCCTGGCCGTGCCGGATCCCAACAAAAAACAGGGGAAGTGAGCGGTGAGCTTGACACCCGCGCGGCCCACTCTGATACTTTCCCCCGGTCACAAGGAGGGAAATTCCCCCAGCAGGAGTAATGGCTTTGAAGCAATGGGTTGGTCTTTTATTGGCCGCAACGGCTATCACGGCTAGCGGCTGCGGAAACGCACCGCCGCCGCCTTACCAGGAGGTGTCGGGCGCGCATGGGATCGATGCCGTGGATTCGCAATCCACCTCCGCTCCCCGGCAGATCGAGTCATCGAACGCTGCGCGAAGTGTGCCGGTCATGGCCGGCCCGTCGGCCGATCCCGCGCCGGCGCCGGCGGGGGGGATGGATGAAGTTGTCGCGGTGGTCAATGGCCAGAAAATCACCCTGCGCCAACTCGTGGCGCCGCTGGTCGATTCACACGGGCTGGTGATGCTCACCAATCTCGTGCAGCTTGAGCTGGCCCGGCAGGACGCCGCCCGCGTGCATGTCACCGTGACCGACGCTGACATTGCCCGCGAATTTGAGTTGACGCTCGACAAGCTCTTCAAGGATTCGCCGACGGAAAAATCGCTGGACGCGCAGCTTGACGCCGCCGTCGCGAATAAAAAGGATGCCGATGCGCAAAAGCTTCGCGCGGAGATCAGGCTGGAACGCGAGGAATTGCTGGATCAATTCCTGGAGAACCAGCACATCGGCCGCGGGGAATTCGACGTCGTCGTGAAGATCAACGCCTATTTGCGAAAGACGACAGAGCCCGCCGCCAGGGGAAGGATCAACGACGACGCCGTGGGACGCGCGTTCGGCCAACTGTACGGCGAGCGCGTGGAGGTGCGATACATGGAACTGGCGACCATGGATGAAGTAGGCCAGGCCAAGCGACGGCTGGCGGCGGGGGACTCATTCGCCAGCGTCGCCCGCGACATGAGCCGTAATCGGCGCAGCGCGGCCCTGGGCGGGGAGCTGCCTCCCTTCAGCCGCGAGGCGGGGAGCGTGCCGCAAAATTTCAAGGACGTTTCCTTCAATCTCAAGGATGGCGAGGTCAGTGATGTGGTCGGCATCGGCAATACATACATTCTCATCAAGCGCATCCGGGTGCTGCCGCCGCAGGCGGTGAAATTGGAAAACGTTAAGCAGAACATCCGCGATCTGCTATCTCAAAAACTGCTCGACGCCATGATGAAAAAAGCCCGCGAGGATCTGGCGGTGCAGGCGCTTGCGGAAATGCAAATAAAAGACCCGGTGCTCGCCAGGCAGTTCCATGACCGCCAGGACAAGCAAATCCGCGATCGCGAGCGGATCAAGCTTGAAATGGACAAGCAACAGCGATTACTGAACGGCATAAAGGGCGACGCCGCGACCCGGCCCGCCACGCAACCGTCCGCCGCGCCGGCCGCCACCGCGCCAGCCGGCACGCGCCCGGCGGCAACCCAGCCCGCCAATCCGCCGGCACAGGCGCCCACCAAGTAATGTCTCGCGCAAGATGTGACTTTTTTGTGGCATGGGCAGCCTGTCCATGGGTACGGTATTCCGCACTGATCAGCCGTATGACGATTTTGCGCGCGGCGTATAGCAAGCCACGGGCGGCCCGCCCGTGCCACAAATTCAGGCCACACCCCCCCGCGCACCGGCAGCGGGATGGATCATAAGCCGAAGGCTAATATGCCGGCAGTGGACCGTCAATTTGAGCAGAGGCGCAATGCACGTTTCGATTTGGAACAAAGGAGCCGCGTGTTGAGCCCCGAATTTATTTCCGAATTGCCGCGGCCCGCCGGCGAGTTGAAATCACAGCCGCCGAGCGACTGGTCCGGGTCGTTCCGCTGCCCGAAGCCGTCGCGGAGTATTATCGCACCATCGGCCCGTTAGACATTTACATCCCCGCATACGGCAATGATTTTTTCCTGCCGCGCCTATCCAATTTGTGGAAGCACCAAGCCGGCTATCGATACGACGGCTTCACAAGCGAACGGATCGCCGAGTGGGACGATGACTGGCTTGTTGTCGCCGATCAGGGGGAAGATGCGTTTATCTACACAATTCGCTCTGGCGAGATTTTTCATGCCTTCCATGGCGAAGGCGCCTGGAATCCGAAACTGCTTTTCGCGGACGTGTACAACAGCGGATCGGCGGGAGATTCGAGCACGCTCGGATTATACGACCGGGTCAGCCGCGATCATTCGCGGAAATCCGCGTCCAGCGCGTGCAGCACCGGAATGACGGTGAACCGCCGATTATTGCCTGACTCCCATCGCGCGTTTTGGCCGTTCATCTTCACGAATTTGTATTCAATCGTGTGCCCCAGGGAGAGCTCGGCTTGGCCGATCCAGTCGAATCCCCCCTGCGAGCACGGCTGGGATATGAGTACAAGCGCGGCCGACAAATCCCACGCGCCCAATTCGGGCGCATCCCCCACCACCACGACCGGCGCTGCATCCGCGGTCGCGCATTTGAATACGATTTTTTGCTTCCGTCCGCCGCCGGTTACAGAGCTTTCCATGATGGAGTCACCCGCAAGAAGCCGCCTGTTGCATTGAACGCGCTATGCTTGAGGAGGAAACATTACGTCAAGGGCATCGGGGGTGCAATGCGGGGATGCGGGGCTGTCCACGCGACACATCGCCTCCCCGCGTGTACCATCCGCCCGTCGCACCTTCCAAACACATGGTGCGCGGGAGGTTTGGCACGTGAGAGTTGGAGTACCTCGTGAAGTAAAATCGGATGAGTATCGTGTCGGCATGATGCCGGTTGGGGCCGAGACCCTGGTGCGGGCGGGGCATGAGGTTTTGATTGAAACGCACGCGGGGCTGGCCAGCGGGTTTGCCGATGAGGCGTACGCGAAAGTCGGGGCGGCGGTGGTGTCGTCGGCGGCGGAGGTGTTCTCAAGCAGCGACATGATCGTGAAGGTGAAAGAGCCGCAGGCGGGGGAGATCGCGATGTTTCGGCCGGGGCAGATCGTCTTCACCTACTTCCACTTCGCGGCCAGCGCGGAATTGACGCAGGCGTGTTTGGAGGCGGGGATCGTGGCGATCGCGTATGAGACGATCAAGGACAAGGCGGGCCGCCTGCCCTGCCTGACGCCGATGAGCGAAATCGCCGGCAAGATGAGCATTCAGGAGGGGGCGAAGTATCTCGAGAAGCCGATGATGGGTCGCGGCATCCTCCTGGGCGGGGTGCCGGGCGTGGCGCCGGCGCATGTGGTCGTCCTGGGCGGCGGGATCGTCGGCACAAACGCGGCCAAGGTGGCCGCCGGCCTGGGCGCGGACGTGGCGCTAATGGACGTGAACCTCGAACGCCTGCGATACCTTGATGATGTGATGCCCGCGAACGTCAAGACGATCTTCAGCGATGCGCACACGGTGCGCGAGCATCTCTTGCAGGCGGACCTGGTGATCGGCGCGGTGCTCATCCCCGGCGCCAAGGCGCCGCGACTGGTGACGCGCGGCGATCTGGTGGCCATGAAGAACGGAAGCGTCATCGTGGACGTGGCGATCGACCAGGGCGGCTGCGTCGAAACCAGCCGGCCGACGACTCATCAGCAGCCGACGTATGTGGTCGATGGCGTCGTGCATTATTGCGTGACCAACATGCCCGGCGCGGTGGGGCGGACCAGCACGATCGCGCTATGCAACGCGACGCTGCCGTACGCGGTGAGGATCGCCGGCAAGGGATATGAGAAAGCCGCCGGCGAGGACGTGGGGCTGGGCGAGGGGATTAACATGGTGGCCGGAAGAATCACCAACAGCGCGGTCGCCGAGTCGCTGCATATGCAGTATCAGCCGGGAAGGGGGAAGTGAAAACCTACACCTCCCTTGACGCCGCCCGCATTTTCCCTAGCATTTGGCCAGTTGTGCATGCGGCAAATCGGGTTTTGGGATGAAAGGAATCATCATGAACGGGTCTTGGAAAGTATTGGCGGTCGCGGCGATGATGTCACTGGCCGGTGTCGGCTGTCAGAGCAAGATGTATCAGGAGAATCAGGCTCTGGCGCGCCAGAACAAGGAATTGCAACAGAAACTGGATGATTCCAGCCATGAGGCGGCCCTACCGCCGCAACAGACGCCGATCGGTTCCAATCTCACCGCTCCGACTCAAACGCCGGTGAAGCCGGAACCGGTCGTCTCCACAACGCCCACCAATCCGGATGCATCCCAGGCGCCCAAGCCTGATCTTGGAAAGCTGGATGTTTCGCGCGATCCAATCGCGCACACGACCACCGTCAATCTCCCCAGCGACGTTTTCTTTTCGCCCGGGCAGGCGACGCTTCTGCCGGACGCGAAGAAATCGCTGAGCAAGGTGATCTCGGCTCTGAAGAAGGAATACGCCAGCAAGTCCGTCCGCATCGACGGGCACACCGACAGCGATCCGATCGTGAAAAGCCATTGGAAGAGCAACCAGGAGCTTTCCGAGAAGCGCGCCCAGGCGGTGAAGGATTATCTGGTGAGCCGGGGCATTGACGGCGACCGCATCACCATCAAAGGCTACGGCGACAAGAAACCCAAGAGCAAGACCAACAAAAAGCTCAACCGCCGGGTTGAACTGGTCGTGCTGCAAACCCGCTAAGCCGAAGAATGCAAGATTTACCACGAAGGCACGAAGCCACAAAGAAGATCAAGCCATTGCCCAGTTCATGGCTTCAGCAGGCTGCATTTTTTTGCTAAAAGCATTTTGGATTGCAAGTGCGGAACCTGAGCATTTTCTTCGTGTCTTCGTGCCTTCGTGGTTAATTGATCTTCCAGGGCTGAATTGATGTCCAGGATCGTGATCATCGACTACGGCATGGCCAACCTTCGCTCGGTGCAAAAAGCATTCGAGCACGTCGGCCATCCGGCGAGCATCATTTCAAAACCCGAGGAAATCGAGCAGGCCGACAAGATTGTGCTGCCGGGCGTGGGGGCGTTTCAGGATGCCATCGCCACGCTGCGGGAGCGCGGATTAGCCGGGCCGATCGTTCGGCACATCGAGCAGGGCAAGCTGTTCCTGGGCATTTGCCTGGGGCTGCAAATGCTCTTCGACGTCGGCTTTGAAGACGGCGAGCATGCCGGGCTTGGTGCAATCGCGGGTAGATGCGTGCGCTTTGACGTCGACGAGACGTTGGGGCTTAAAGTGCCGCACATGGGCTGGAACCAGTTGCAGATCCGCCGGCCCGCGCCGATCTTCCGCGATCTGCCGGCGGACCCCGCCGTCTACTTCGTGCATGGATATCATGTGATGCCGGTCGATTCGCAGGTGATCGCCACCACGACTGACTATGGCCGGCCGTTTGTCAGCAGCGTTTGGCGCGACAATCTCTTTGCCACGCAGTTTCACCCGGAAAAGAGCCAGAAGGTGGGATTGCGGATACTGGCCAACTTTGCGGAGATGTGAGGATTCACGCGGCGGTATCGCGGGCCGCCTGTAGCGGCGGATGAATCTCAAATTCCGTCACCAAAAGCATGTCCAAAATACTCAGGCCTTCATCGACCTGATGAACGACGATTGTGCGCCCGGATTGCGAGCGCGAAAGAAATTCCGGATGATCCACCCGGAAAGATCGGCCATCGCCCATATGTACCGTGAACGGTCTGAAAGGCCGCGCCTGATGCACGTTCTTTAATTGCTCGAGTGTCATATTGCCTTCGTTTCGTTGAACGCGCTGATCCATTATACTCAGCGGCCTATGAAAATTCACGAGTATCAGGCCCGTCAGATTCTTTCCGACGCTGGCATTCCGGTGCCGCAGGCGACTGTGGTTCGTACGCCCGAGGAGGCTGCCGAGGCGTTTAAGAGCTTTGCCGGGCCGATGTGCGTGGTGAAGGCGCAGGTCTATGCCGGCGGGCGCGGGAAGGCGGGGTTTGTGAAGCTGGTGAAATCCGCCGACGAAGCCCGGCAGGCGGCGCAGTTCATGCTCACCCACCGCATGACCAGCTATCAGACCGGCCCGGAGGGCGTGCCGGTTTCCGTGTTGCTGGTGGCGCCGGGCGTTGAGATCGCCAAGGAGTATTACCTTGGCATGACGCTCGACCGCTCGCGGAGTACGCTGACGATGATCGCCTCCGCGGAGGGCGGCGTGGAGATCGAGGAGGTTGCGAAAAAGTCGCCGGAGAAAGTGCTCAAGGAGCCGCTGCATCCGCTGTTGGGGCTTCAGGGGTATCAGGCGCGAGAATTGGCGTACAAACTGGGCTTCAAGGACAAGCTCGCCGGCGAAGCCGCCAGGGTGATGGTGAATCTCAGCACGGCGTTTATCAAAACCGATGCCTCGCTGGCCGAGATCAATCCGCTGGTTGTGACCAAAGACGGCAAGCTGCTGGCGATTGACGCGAAATTCAATTTCGACGACAGCGCCCTTTTCCGCCACAACGACATCGTGGCGATGGAGGATGAAAGCCAGGAGAAGCCGTTGGACGTGCGGGCCAAGAAAGCCAATCTCAACTACATCGCCCTGGACGGCACGATCGGGTGCCTGGTGAACGGCGCGGGCCTGGCGATGGCCACCATGGACATCATCAAGCTCCACGGCGCCGAGCCGGCCAACTTCCTGGACGTGGGCGGATCGGTTACCGCCGACGGCGCGATCGAGGCGTTCCGCATCATCCTTTCGGACCCAAAGGTAAAGGGCATCCTCGTGAATATCTTCGGCGGAATCGCCAAGTGCGACGTGATTGCCGACGCGCTGGTGAAGGCGGGGCGAGAGGTGGGATTTAAGGTGCCGGTGGTGGTGAGGCTGGAAGGAACCAATGTGGACAAGGCGCGGGAGATCCTCAGGAACGCAAAAAGTGAGCTTCCCATGATTCTGGGCGCGAGCGATCTAACCGACGCGGCGAAAAAAGTAACGGCGGCAGTGAAGGCGGCATGAGACGATGCGCCGGCTGGTTCGCCAGCAGAAGGATTAACCGCAGAGACGCAGAGGCGCGGAGGCGTGGCGGAACTTCCAAAGTCACATAACAATTGGTCCCTGGAAATTAGATTTTCGAGAGTGGCTGTCGAGTGATTCGCTGCCGACTCTGCGTCCCTGCGGTAAAATCTTTCTTTGGTGAAGAGATGAGCAACGTACGGCCCGATATTGCGGCGAAGCTTCGGCGGTCGGCGTTTGTGCCGGTGGTGATCGGCGGCATCGTCATTCTCGCGTTCTGGATCGTTTATTTTCTGGCGGCGGTGATGAATGTCGATCTGCTTCATCACAATCAGCCGCCCGATCGCACCGCGCTCGCCATTTATCCGATTGTTTGCTTGGCGGCGACAATTCTGGCCGTGCCGGTTGTTTTCCTGGGCATGCGGGAGAGCTTTTATCTTTCCCGTCATGGCATTCAAACAAGCGCCATCGTGGCTCATGTTGGCATGGTCAGCAAAAACGGAATTCGACCTGTCACCTATGCGTACGAAGTGCAAGGAAAGGAATTCAAGGTGAAGCGCGATACGGCGCAAATCTGCATCGACCGATTTAATGAATCCACGCGGATTACTGTGGTATATGATCCGAAGCGGCCTTCGCGATGCCACGTTCTGTCCTCGGAGGTTCTGGCTTCGACATGAGCGAAGGCAACGGCAGATGGCGCGTCAAGCAGTCGGCGGGAGGTGCGGATGTCTGATTTGGAGGCACATTGCGACTCATGCCCGCTGAGCGGGCATGCGGTCATCGCGGGGTTTGGCGTGCCGGGGCGGGCGGTGGGGGAGTTGATGGCGGCGCGGCGGATGCCGTACTGCGTGATCGAGCGCAATCCGCAAACAGTCGATCGCTGCGCGCTGATCGGCGTTCACATTATCTCCGGCGACATCCGTGAGGAGCAAACGCTCCGCCGGGCCGGCGTGGATCGGGCCGTGCTTTTCGCGGTTGCCGTGCCCGATGAGCAGGCCGTGCTTGAAGCGGTGCGGCTCGCCCACGCCATGAATCCCAGGCTCCACATCATGGCCCGCTGCCATTTCATCTCCGCCGGCATCGAAGCGCATCGGCGCGGGGCCAATGAAGTGGTGATCGAGGAACAGATCGTCGGCCAGGAATTTGTCCGCCTGCTCAAGCAGGGCGTTGCGCCGGTGCCGACGCCGACGAAGTTGTGAGATGATCGTCGGTCGAACGCGATCGCGCGTCGTAGCGATGGCCACGCGGCCCTTCGGGCGACCGCTAAAAGGCAGCAAATCTTTTGGGCGTGCCCGAATTTTCGGTCATGCGTAACCGTTGACATCCACAGGCTTTGGTGGGGCAGACATTCCTGTCTGCCCGAATCCGCGAGTGCGGGGCATTCCTGCCCCGCCGAGCGGATTCGAATCGGTTCGGGAGGACAAGAATGTCCTCCACTCACCGATTCGCCGGCAGACAAGAATGTCTGCCCCA
>DASRLH010000338.1:0-14644 GCA_035648595.1 Tepidisphaeraceae bacterium | reverse complement strand
GTTGATATCGTCGGTCGCCGTGTAGGTGAATGAATCCTGGCCGGTAAAATTATTATTGGCGGCGTATGTGAAGCTTCCATCGGAGTTGAGGGTGAGCGTGCCGTGGGCCGGATTCGAATGGGAGGCGACCGTGAGCGTCCACCCGTTGGGGCCCACGTCATTGGTCAGGACGCCGTCGCCGGCCGAGGCGTTCATCGTTTGGCCGTGGGCGATGGTGTAAACCATCGGCCGGCACGCCGTAAGAAATGAAGTAACATGAAATCCCTTTCCACGAATAGCGCGAGTTGAATTCCATTGCGTCCGAACGTCGGGACGCATCGAGATTTCTCGAATGGCCATTGGTAACACATACGCGGTATTCGCACATCTGGGGAACCAACAAAATTCAAATAATTTCCACGACCGGCGTTCGGATGCTCGATCAAGCATTGCCGTTTGTTGAGGAGAGTGAGCGTCGTTAACCCGACTTTCGCACTTCGCCATATCCAGCCGCGTTTTTGGGGTGGAAACGCGGTTTTGATCCCAAAGGTCTGCACTACAAAAGTTGATCGATCATCGCACGGCCAGTTCCAATTGTCCGTCGCGAATACGCGGCGGCGGTTGCGGCGGCAGTTCCAGCCTCAGTGCTTCCAGGATCATTTTCTGCTTTGCCGCCGGCTCGGTGTGGCGCGGCATCACCAGCACCCGGCCGTTGCTCCAGTAGCGATGAAGCTTTCCGTTCTTTGTGCGGGGATGACAGCGCAAAAACATGATCGCCAGGCAATAGCACATTGCCCGTCTGCGGTTCAAGAGGGTAGGTCTGCACTACACGCCGTGATGCGATCAATGCCGCGCTGGCGCTGGCGAGAACGCGGAAACCCACCGAAAAATTCGCGGGTTTCGGCGAGAAGTGCGAAAGTCAGGGTAGGGTCCGCTTCAGCGGACGCGGTTCCTCGCGCCGCAGTGGAAGAACCGCGTTCCCAAGCGAACCCTACGCATAGACATTATTGCGACCGAGCGCAGCCCTGGCGATTCCACGCCCGATAACCTGCCATTTTTGCCAAAATGCGCCTGTCATCTCCGCACCTTCACCCTTTCTTCATCGTATCAGTGCGACAGGCGAAGATAAAAGGCGGCAATAAGCGGCCGGATTAACGGTTCTAGGTGAGCCGATGGCGGATTTGGCCGACACTTAATTTGATAGCGCCCGTTTTGTCTGGCAAGATAGAGCCGACTGTTTAACCTTGGCCCACGAGGCTTCGCTGAATGCTGCTGCAAACCAACAGTTACGTCGTTCCCAATGAGAAGCGTGCGGAGCATGCGCGGGTGATCCGCCGATTCCGCCAGGCTCTGTTGCGGCTGGGCTGCGATCAATTCGAGGTTTACGAGCAGGTGGGCGCCAACTGGAGCCCTTCCGAAGGGCATGTCCGATTCGTGCAACTCATGCGTTTCCGTGATCGGCGCCAGCAGCAGGCCGTTCAGGCCGCCGAGCGCGACGATCCGATGGCGCAGCGGATCATCGCCGAGTTCTGCGACCTGGTGAACCTTCCCTATCAGCAGGAGAACGGCTTTTTCGCCGTGGGCTTCTACACCAGCGTATTGCCGATCGGCCCTCGACGCGTCGCCGAGGAGGAACATCAGGAACAGGAAGCGCCAACGGAATTCGATCAAGCCGGCCTGTCGGCGGTGCAAGACCTGGCGGCCGCGGAAACGCTCGCGCCAGCCGAAGAGTTGGCGCCGGTTGAAGACCTCGCACCGGCCGAAGATTTGGCCCCGGTTGAAGAGCTCGCTCCAGCCGAAGAGTTGACGCCCGTTGAAGAGCTCGCGCCAGCCGAAGAGGTGACGCCGGTTGAAGTCCTCGCGCCAATCGAAGAGTTAATGCCGGTTGAGCACGTATCGACGGCGGAAGAATTGGTGCCGGTTGAGGGCCTGTCGGCCGCGGAAGAATTGGAACAGATCGAGCAACTACTCGCGGCGCAAGATGCCATCGCCAATGACGATGCCACCGGCGCTTTCGGCGATGCCGGGCTTCCAGCGGAACTGCCGGCGACGGGGCTTGTTGGCATGCAAGCCGACGCGCCGATGCCTCTTGGCTCCGGCGAAGCCGCGACCCAGGAGATTCAACCCGCGCCAGCTTTTGATGAAATCGTTGAGCCGACGGGCAAGGCTCCGCAATCCGAGCCACTTCTTGAAGCGGGAGCGCCCGCGGACGCGGCGGAGGCCGATTTTCTGTCGGCGTTTGGCGGTACGGACGAACTGGCCCCGGAGGCTCCGATTCTCCACGGCGAGGTCGCGGGCGCCAAGATTGAAGACGACGAAAAACTGCTTGATCTTCCCTCGCCCGAGGAATTCGACGCGATGATCCGGGCCCAGCGCGGCGAACAAGCCACCCCGATACCCTCCCCGGCACCGGTGGCAGATGAAGCCGACGAATCGTCCGCGGGCGGCCCCGATGCGATCGACGAACTATTAAGTGCGATCGCCAGTGCGGAGGAAGGATTGAGCGCCGTCTCCGGCGACCCGCTTGGGGAATACTCTGAATTGACGCCCGATGCGGGCCGATCCGAGGATATCGCGTCCCTTGACGACGAGCCGCAAGCGCGAGAAAGCGCCGAACCTACCGGCGAGCTTGAGCCGGGGGATGATGCGGTTAAGACGCTGGTGGATGAGCAATTGAGCGAGGCCGTTGCCAGTGCCGCCGGAGCCTTCGCGGAGGTTGGGATTTCCGTGCCGTTGGCGCCGCACGACATGGACGATGTTATGACGGCCCACGAAGTGTTCCGACCCCAGGAGGTTCCGGCGATTGTAGACGCCGATTCCGCGCCGGCCGATAGCGCGCCTTCAGAAGACGATCAAGATGATGAATTGATGGAACTGCCACCGTACCTGGGGGATGGAAGCGACCTGCCCGAATCCGAACGCCATCGGTTGCTAGAGGAACATGCCGGCCGCCGCTCCGCGCCCGGCGGCAATGGCTTCCATGCATCATCCGAACACGCTGCCCAACAACACAGTGGTGAGCAAGCGAACTCCACGATGCTCGAGCCCGAGGCGGATGAGGCGCCCGATCTCATGGAACGGGCCTTGACCGACGATGCCGCCTTCGAGGAATTGCTGCGTTCGGAAAACCTGCTCGGCGACGGGCCGCTTCCGGACGCCGGGCTTGTTGAGCCCGAGGACACGCGGCGCGGATCCTTTTAGCCGCCGCCCCGCGGCATGGCCTCTCCCCTACGGGCCTGCCCGAATTTCCGGGAGGGGCATTGGCGGATAGTGGGGCAGACATTCGTGTCTGCCGGCGAATCGGTGAGTGGAGGACATTCTTGTCCTCCCGAACCGATTCGAATCCGCTCGGCGGGGCAGGAATGCCTCGCACTCGCGGATTCGGGCAGACAGAATGTCTGCCCCACCAAACTCTGTGGATATCAACGCACCTACCCGAAAATTCAGGCACGCCCCTCCCGACCCGCGGCGCTTGAAAAAAGCGGCGAGGCCGTCGCTTCTATCTGGACGCGGCGTCCTCGCCGCGTGTCTTGGGCGATGAGCCGAACAACCCGCGGTAAAGCAACTCGACGGGATGCACCACCTTTAGCGGTTCCTTGCCCGCGATCGCCTGCGATTGAATCTGCATGGCGCAGCCCACGTTCCCCGTCGCGCATATCTTGGCTCCAGTTCCCGCGATGTTCGCCAGCTTTCTCTCCGCCAGGCGGGCGGACATTCCCGGCTGCGTGAGGTTGTACGTGCCCGCCGCCCCGCAACACATGTCGCTTTCGGGCAGCGGGATCAACTTCAAGCCCCGAATTTTTTCGAGCAGCGCTCGCGGAGCGGCACTCACTTTTTGAGCGTGCGCCAAATGACAGGCATCGTGATAAGTCACGGTTTCGTCCACGCGGAACGTCAGCTCCGGCAGCCCCAGGTCCAGCAATACCTCGCTCACGTCGCGCACCCGCTGGGCAAACCGCGCCGCGCGTTGGGCATATTTCGGATCATCCCGCAGCAGCAGGTCATATTCCCGAAGCATCGCCCCGCACCCGGCAACCGTGGTTGTAATCCAATCCGCCGCCGGGCCGTCATCGGGCATAAACGCATCGATATTCCGGCGTGCCAACTCCCGCGCCGGCGAGTGGGCGCCGTTGTGATGATGAATCGCGCCGCAGCAAGCCTGCGATGCCGGCGCCAACACGTCCGCGCCGCACCCGGCAAGCAAGCGCACCGCCTGCCGATTCACCTCGTCAAACATCACCGCGCCGATGCATCCGGCGAAAAAACCCACTCGCGATAGAGGCGAATCCGTGGCGGAGGAATCGGGAATGCGCCGCGCTGGATCAGCGCCGCGACCGGAAGATTCAACGATGAACGTGGAAGGACCCGGCCTGCGCAGCGACGCTCTCGTGAACACCGGCAGACTTCGCGGCCACAGGCTGCCGGTCGGCGGCAGCATTTGTTCCATCTTGCGAAGCTGGGTCGGCAGCAACCTGAAAAGCCTGGATTTGCGCATCAGCCAATAGACGCCGAATTTCTGCAAGATGCGCGCAGGCAGAAGCGCCAACTTAAGCCGCGCGGGGCGGGCGAATACGTTGAAAAACAGCCAGCGCATCAGCCGGCCCTGGGCACCGAGCGTTTGGCCGGCGTTCATTTTGGCGCGGGTTTCCTCGATGAGTTCGTGATACACCACGCCGCTGGGGCAGGCCGTTTCGCAGGCCCGGCAATCCAGGCATAAATCCAGATGCTCGCGCACCGAGTCGCTGGCCGCGATCTTCCCATCGGCCAGCCCGAGCATGAGTTGAATCCGCCCGCGCGGCGAATCGGCTTCCAGGCCCGTGGTCACATACGTCGGGCAGGCCGGCAGACATAAGCCGCAGTGCACGCAACCCAGCCCGCGCTCGTAGGTGCGCGCGTCCAGCGTGAGCGCGGGAGGGTGGGCGCCAACGGCGGCGCGGTTCTCCAAAAAAACTGGAATGGGTTGGCTCAAGGAATGCGCCAAGGTAAGGGGTTGAGCTTGGAATCCGGATCGAACGCGAGCTTCAGCCGTTCGATTATTTGGCGCTCGATCGGGTTTGTCGATAGATCGGCGAGCGCCTGCGACGCCCCCGCCGTGTGGAAATCTTCGGATTGCGACTGTGGTTGCGATTGTGATTCCCCCGCCGCCGAATTCGCTTCGGTGCGGTCGGCACGCGCGATAAACCGCACCGACCCCCCCACAGCCGCCACCGCTTGTTTGATCACGGGAATTTGCTCCCTCTCAATGTGCGATCCCAACACCACGCCAAACGCCGCATCGGCAACCCAACTCCCATTTGCCAAACCCCTGGCAAATTCCTCCACCCGCGCCGGCGGAACCGCCGCCCGAAATCCCAGCGCCCCACGCCACTGCCAAAGCCGGGCGCGGTCGGCGACATCCTCTTCGAGGCTCCGCTCAAGAATCTCCAACGGCTCGGATTGACTGAGGGCCGTCCGATAATAATCCAGCGTCCGCCGATCCCCGATATACCCCAGGAGCAGCGCATCGCCGGTCAACATCGCCCATTGCGGCCGCAACGCCGTCGGCATCAGCCGCCTCACGAGGCCCGCATCCGGCCGGTGCCGCGCCAGCAGCGCGCCTTCGGGCCGGCGATAGGTGCGGGCCGTAAGCGTAACAAGGGTGCCGAACACTCCGGCCGAGCCGACGATGAATTTGGTGAGATCATACCCCGCGACATTCTTCACCGTCCGTCCGCCGGCCGAGATCAACTCGCCGCGTCCATTGGCAAACTGCACCCCCAGAAGTAAATCCCGCCACGCCCCATACCCGAGCCGCAATGGCCCGGTTGAATTGAAAGAAACGAGCGAACCCAGCGTCGCATTCGGATCGCCATCCATCGGCAGCCATTGCCCGATTTCCGCCAGCCGTTCCTGCGCCGCGCCCAGCATCACATCCCCGGCAAACGTCGCCGTCATATCGCGCTCATGCAGTTCCATCCCGCCGGGCGGAACGATTGGCGAGCGCGGAGGGCGGAAGGCGGTCATGGGAACCAGTTGTGTGGGATCAGACGATTGGGCGCGGAATTTAGTGCGCGGCCGTATCGGTAATTGGCACGCCGGCAAGTACGATTTCCCCGTTCCAAATTTTATGGAGGGCCAAGGTTGCCCGCGCGGCCTTTGGACTACTGCGAAGCACAACGTCAATCCTGGCCGGCGGCTTGGGGAGCGATGTATCCGGTTCCGAATCGCATCGAAACTCATGCGAAAGACCTTCCGCAGCCTTCATAAATCGCCCAATGGGGTACTCATGGCCGCCGTACCTGGCAAATACTTCAAACGCCATATTCACAGGAGCCGGGTTCACATCAATTGTGCCGTAGATATGCCCGGGGTTCCAGAGATTATATTGAAAATCTCTGGGCGACATCAGCGTGCGGAGTTTTGCAGCGATCGACGCATCGTCGATTAATTTGACGTCATGTTCGCGTGAGGGGACGATTACATCAAAGGGAGCCGCAAGCGTGACCGTCGAGCTGCGCATGACCGGCCCTCGCTCGGGATAACCACCGCTGCCGTGATGAACGTTCATTTTGACCGTGACAGCCAATACATGATGCCCCAACGCAGAACACAAAACGGTACTGTCGTCGGGGTAGTCCGCACTGAGCCAACGTTCATACGACGCGGGGGGTGGTGACAACGCAGCGGCGTGCCCGTCGATTTCGATGGAACTAAATATGAAATCCATTTGCCAGCCGACTCCCGGAGACGCCCACGAACGCCTCATCGCGAACCGAACCGGGATAGCGTCGCCCTGAAGCACGATCGGACGCGCTGTCAACACGACGTCCAAGGCAGGTTTATAAAACCGATCCTCCTGGTCATGGCTCAAATCACCGGCAATAGCCCGGTCGCCCAAGTAAGTGAGCAAATCGTACTGCACCGGCGCCATCTGGGGGCCCGGCTGTTGCACGGCAAGCCCCAATTCCACAATCTCATTGCGATACTCCTCGGATAGTCCGCCGGCTTTGTCCCGCCGGAGCAACTCTTCAAATGCGACTCGGGCCAAGTCAACCCGCTCACTTGCCCAACCATGCCCAAAATTCCTGCTCGTTAAAGGTGTGAGCACATTTGGAGCCGGCTTCCCTGTTCCGGTTCGCAGATCGTGCATGATCCACGCCGTTGGGTGAAACTGATACCAGTTGATGGTGGACGCGATGATCTTTACGTCGGCTATCATCGCGCCGAGAAAGGCAAAGGCCAATGCCCCTGCCGCGAAGCATCCCACAATCAATCGCTTGGAGTGATGTGCCTCGCCAAGAACAATCCCCGCCGGATGCGTTGGATTTCCGCATTCCGGGCACCGCTCGGCGGATATCCCGATCAGCAGATAATCGCATTTGCCACAATGCGGCTCAGTCCCGATCCGAGTACGCCGGCTTCGACGAGAAAGGTGAACCCCGAGAAAGATCAGCCCCGCGAAGGCGAAGCCGGACAGGATGAGGGAAACGTAAACGAAATCCATCACGAGGATCGATTCTACCCGAAATCGGCGGCGTGAAATCGCTTAAATGCACCATCACCACGTTTGCAAGTTTCACCGCTACAATAAGGAAGTATGCCCGACGCCAAACAGACCCTGGAACAGTATTTCTTCGAGATGCGCTGGCGCTGCCTGTCGCTGGCGGCAGACCTGGATCGCATCGAGCGCGCCTTCGGCGGCCCCGCTCTTCTCGCCGCCGACCCGCGCCTGCAAAAGCTCCGCGAGGCCCTGGCCGTCCTCCAAAACCCCGGCCCCAGCCGCGCCGAGCAGGTGCAGATGATTTTCAGCGATAAAACGAGTGCTGAGAGATGAGTGCTGAGTGCTGGGACGGGGAAAGAATGATGAGTGATGAGTGAACCGTGACGAAGACCGAAGAGGATGAGTGATAAATGAACCGTGACGAAGGCCTTTCTTGTCACGGTTCACTCATCACTCGTCATCCTCCCTTTCACTCATCATCGTCCCACCCAGCACTTCCCACCTAGGAACCACCCATGACATTCATCGACCCCCACATTCATTGCGTCAGCCGCACGACCGACGATTACCAGTACATGGCGCGTTGCGGCGTGGCGGCCGTCAGCGAGCCGGCGTTTTGGGCGGGGTTTGACCGGTCGACCGCCTCCAGCTTCGCCGACTATTTCCGGCATCTCATGGAAGTCGAGCCCAGTCGCGCCGCCCGCTACGGCATCGACCATTACTGCTGGCTGTGCATCAACGCCAAGGAAGCCGAGAACGTCGCCCTGAGCCGGGAGGTCATCAAGCTGATTCCTCCCCTGCTCCACCACCCGCGCGTGCTGGGCGTCGGCGAGATCGGGCTGAACAAAAACACCCGCAACGAAATCACCGTCTTCGAGGAGCAGGTGGACCTGGCCGCCAGGCACGATCAGCTTATTCTGATCCATACGCCGCACCTGGAGGACAAGCACAAAGGCACGTCGATCATCACCAACATCCTCAGGAACGACAAGCGCATCCGCCCCGAGCGCGTGCTGGTCGATCATTGCGAGGAACACACCCTGCGCCTCGCCCGCGAGAACGGCTTCTGGGCCGGGCTGACGATCTATCCCGTCAGCAAAGTCACCCCGCAACGTGCCGTCGACATCCTGGAAACCTTCGGCACCCAGATGCTCTGCGTCAACAGCGCCAGCGACTGGGGCGAGAGCGGCCCAAGCAATCTCACCGACACCTGCCTGGAGTTCCGCCGCCGCGGGCACACGGAGGCGCAGGCGATGGAAGTGTTTTACAATAACCCCTGCCGGTTCTTCGGGCAGAGCGGGAAGTGGAAGTTGAAGCCGATCGAAGGAATTCAAAATCTGGCGGACTGAGCAATCAAACTGCTGGGCAAGTCCGCCGAGCGTGTTTTGAGTTTGGAGGTCGCCGAGTGAGAGAACCCTAAACGTATCACGGGCGTCCCGCCCGTGCCGATGGCGTAAGATTCGCAAATTGCAATTCTCGATAGCTCCAACACAACCCGCACGGGCGAGACGCCCGTGATACGTTGTGCGTTTCGAAAAATACAAAGTGGCACGATTGAATCGCGGTATAGAGACCGAAACACGATCCCAGTGAAGCGTGAGTTTTAGCAGAGGATGGATCGCCCAATGCCCCGCTTTCCCGTCAGCCGCCAATGCCCCAACTGCGACTCGGCGGATTCCCGCCGCGCACCCGCCCGCTCGTTTCGCCTGTCACAATGCGACCGCATCTGCACCGCATGCGGCACCCGATACACGCCACAATTCCCGATGGCCCTTGCCGTGATCCTTATGGCAATTGGAGCTTTGGTGAGCGCGGCGGGTGCGTTTTTGGCCGCATGGATGATCTATGCGCTCGTTGCCTATCCCGGCCCTGGCTATGTCGTGGGCCTTACTCTTGGACTGTCGCTCTGCTGGCTGGGCTATTCCAACATCGCTCCGATCATTCGCACCCTCCGGCCCACTGCCTCGCCGCGCGGATTTGCGGTGATTCTTCAAAAGAGTCACCTGCCTGCCGCGCCAACTTCCCGCCAGCGCGAAGTGCCTGGCGGATCAAAGGACGCCGCACCATGATCCGCCTTCCCGTCAGCCGGCGATGCCCCGATTGTGGAGGAGCGAAGTATGCCGCCGCCCCGCCTCGGGGCATCCTCTTTTATCAGCACGATCGAACCTGCACGGGATGCGGCGCGCGGTATACGCCTCAAGCTTCCGTCGGTTTTGCGGTGATCGTCATTCCGTTCGCAATCGCGACAGCGGCGGCTGGCGCATTTTCGTTCGCGCTGGGACTGCTGGCTGGAGATATTCTCTATACGGCAACATTGCTTTTTCTGGGCCTGTTGCTTTTTTGGCTCGGCTATTCCCACATTTACGCGATATTTCGATCCCTGCGGCCCACCAGCTCCGCCAGGGGTTTTGCAGTCGTGCTTCCCGGCGATAGGCTGCCTGCCGCGCCCATTTCCGAACCGGGCGACGCCCTCGGCACGCTCCGTGCCCTCCGCCCTTCCAAGACCCCACGAGGGTTTGCTGTGATTCTGCCGAAGGCGACGCAGTCGTCTGGCGTAACTTCCGACGGGGATAAAGCGGCGGGCGAAACCAGGGACGGCCTCCCATGAACTTCCTGCAACGTCGCCGGCAAGCCTATCACGAAGCCGCCAAGTTCATGAGCAATCTCTGCCCGCAATGCGGCGTGCGCAACTTTCGCATTCACTACCACAGTTTCAGCACCACCCAATACCGCCGCTGCAAACGCTGCGGCTGCGAATACGCCGGCGGCTCCGGCATCGGCGACGCCATCGTCATCCTCTGCTTCGGAACATTGATCGCGGGCGTGGGCGCGGTGCTGATTGGCGACGCGCCCATTCGCGTGGTATTGGTGGCGTGGGTTGCTTCGGTGCCGTTTCTGCTGGCGGGCGTGATCGCGCTGCTCGGCCAATTCCGGGCAAGCCCCGGCTCATCGGGCGGGTTTGAGGTGATACGTCCCGATAGTGCTCTGCCTGCCGCGCCAACTTCCGATCGGACTGGCGCCGACCGCGAACCCACGGATTCCACATCATGAGCCGCTTTCCAATCAGCCGGCGTTGCCCCGAATGCGGGGCGGAGAGCTACGCCGCGATCCCGCCCGGCGGAACCCTGATTTCGCAGCCGGATCGCGTTTGCTCTTAAAGCAACGACACGGGATCCACGTCCACCGCGACACGCTCGTTGCGGGCCAGCGCGCCTTCCCGCCGCACCGCGCCCAGCACGCGCTGTAATGGCGTGGCGCTCGGGGCGGTCATGACCAACTGATTGCGGTGGTACCCCGCGATCCGGCTGATCACACAGGGCATGGGGCCCTTGATCTTGACGTGATTGCCGTCCTTGGTAATCGCGGCATTGAACGCCGCGGCCAGTTCCTCCGAACGCTTGTGCAGTTTCTGCTGATCCTGATCGCGCAGCACCACGCGCACCATCCGCGCGAACGGCGGCAAGCCGACCGCGCGGCGATGCACCAATTCGGTTTTGGCAAAGCCGACGTAATCCTGCCGGATGGCGGCCTGGATGGTGGGATCATCCGGGAGGAAGGTTTGCAGCACCACCCGCCCCGCCGAGTCGCCCCGGCCGGCGCGGCCGGCAACCTGCGTGATCAACTGAAACGTGCGCTCCGCGGCGCGAAAGTCCGGCAGGGCAAGGGCGGTGTCGCCGCTGATCACGCCGACCAGCGTCACGTTCGGATAATCCAACCCCTTGGCGATCATCTGCGTGCCCAGCAACGCCTGAATTTCGCCATTGGCGAAGCGGTTGAGCAATTTCTCGTAGTCCTTGGCGCTGCGCATGGAATCGCTATCGACGCGGGCGAACTTGAGGTCGGGAAATTTGCTCCGCAGCTCTTCCTCAACCCGCTGGGTTCCCAGGCCAAAAAGAGTCAGCAATTTATCGCAACTAGGGCATTTGCCCGGCAGCGCGTTCACGGCCAGGCAATAGTGGCAATGGAGCTGCCCGGTATGCAACCCCTCGGCGAGCGTGGCGTTGCGGGCGTCGGCGGCAGCCGAGCGGTGATACGTCATCGTCGCGTCGCAATACTTGCACTGAATCGCGCTTTGGCAGGAACTGCAATACACGAAGTTGGAATAGCCGCGCCGATTCAGCAGCAGAATGGCCTGGTGACCGGCTTCGAGCGTGGCGCCCAGCAGGTGTTCGAGGCGTTGGGAGAGCAGGTGTACGCCGCGCCGGAATCTGCCTTCCATCTTCATGTCGATCAGCTCGACATGCGGCATCTGCAGGCCGCGCACACGCCGGGGGAGATTGAGAAGGGAATAGGCGGGGCTGGTTATATTTGCGGGATGCGCGGCTTCCAGGGTGGGGCAGACATTCTTGTCTGCCATTGCATCGGGCTGCTCTGTGGTGGTGCAGACATTCTTGTCTGCCGTCGTTTCGTGCTGCTCTGATGGCGGGCGGCCCACGGGCTCGCTCGCGCCAATACGAGTCTGCTCGGGGGGCAGGAATGCCCCCGCTCGCGGACTCATGGCAGACAAGAATGTCTGCCCCACCGGATGCGGATCCATCGCTGACAGTCGCCCCTCATTCTTCGTGGCGTCCGTCTGTCCGCGGGCTCCCACCCGATAATACGTCTCCAGCGACGGCGTCGCGCTCCCCAGCAGCACCGGCACGTTTTCAATCTGAGCGCGCTTGATCGCCACATCGCGCGCGTGATAGCGCGGGGCGGTGTCCTGCTTGTAGCTGGCTTCGTGCTCTTCATCGACCACGATCATTCCCAGATCCGGGACCGGCGCGAAAACCGCCGAGCGGGCGCCGACCACCACCTGCGCCTGGCCGGTGGCAATCTGCTGCCAATAGCGATGGCGTTCGGTGGCGGTCAGCCCGCTGTGCAAAATGGCGACGCTCTGAAAGCGGGCGGTGAATCGCCGAACGGTTTGCGGCGTGAGCGCGATTTCGGGCACGAGCACGATCGCCCGCTTGCCGCGATCCACCACCTGCCGGATGCACTGGAGATAGACCTCGGTTTTGCCGCTGCCGGTGACGCCCAGGAGCAGGTTCACGGAAAACCCGCCGTCGCGCACGCGCGGCAGCAGGGCATCGTAAACTTTCTGTTGATCCTCGTTGAGCGCGATCGCCGGCTCATCCCCTGCCGAGGGCAAAATATTTTCCGTGAGGCGCGGCAGATCAACCTCTGGCGTGATCGTGATCAGCCCCAGCTTCGCCAGCTTGCGCACGGTCGGCGCCGTCGCGCCCGATTCGCCGGCGAGGCGCACCACGTCGATCGATCCGTCCGGCTCCATCTGCAAAAGCCGCGCGAGGATGGATCGGCGTTTGGGCGCGCGGCTCTTCTCCAAAACCTCCTGCACCTTCTGTCGTCCGATCGCCAGCCGCACGATCTGCGCGTAGCCGATCCCCACCTTCCGTCGCACCGCAGAGGGAAGCACCGATTCCAGCACGCTGCCCAGCGGCGCGCAATAATACCGGCTCATCCACCGCGCCAATTCCATCATCCTGGGCGCGACCAACACGCGCTCATCGTCGATCCCCGCCAGCCGCTTGATGCGCGGATAATCGGTGATCGGGCAAATGGAAATGACATACCCAAACACCGGCCGATTCCGCTTCCCGAGCGGCACCCGCACCCGCTGCCCCACCCGCAGCCCCGCCGCCAGCGACGGCGGAATCGCGTAATCCAGCGTATGATCGATCCCCTGCTCCAGCGCAACCGCCGCGAACGGGCCATCGGGCCGCGCGTCGGGCGCGGCAGCGGGCACCGGCTCTGGCAGATTGCGAAACAGCATGGGGGTGTTCAAAACGTCAGCCTCAAAAGGACCTGGGGCGACACAAGTCCATTATAGAATAATGCGGCGGCCACTGGGTTTCTGGTAGTGCCCGCACTGCCCATGTGACGCCAGGGCTGCGAGCGCAATGTTCGGGGAAATTATGGCAGCGACAAGCTACCGCCGGTTGCAACGTCCGTGAAGCGAACAGAGCTTCCGGGGCGCAATTTAGAGGGGAAAATGATTAAATTGCGCCGTGAAGGCACCCTCGCGGAGTAGGTGAGGAATCCTTCAATATTCGGAGTCGCATGCAATGCAGTGCCAAGTTTTTGTGTCGGAACATTTGTCCAATAGGGCGCGCGGCGTACGGGGGTCGGAGTGCGGAGCGAATAACCGCGCCAGTCGCCGGTAAGTTCCTGTATCGTCGTCTCGATCAGGCGCCGGCTACGAATTCCGCAAAGATCCGCAACTCGACTCAACTGCACATCGACATTAACGATGGCCCACGGATGCGCGGGATTCGGCAGAAACGCCTGCCCCGGCAGAGCGGAGCCCAGCAGCGCGCTGACCTCGAATAACGCCACCATGTGATCTTCAGCCAGGTACAACACCTGAAAGCCCGGACGGGTAACTGACCCGGCGTTAAATCGACCGGGAATAGTCGCCGTATGGCCAACAGAAAGGGCGGTTGGAAAGAAGTGAGGGCGTATTGCCCGAAACCAGGTTCCGGCGAGAGGCCGCAAGGCAAGCTGCCGGCAACGCGCACGCCTCACGATGCCATTCCCTGCTTGGCCGCACGGAGCATGTCGCGCAGAATTTGCTCACCGGAAGTATGCAGCAAGTCAATGGGTCGTTTCCCGCCAAGCAGCGGATTAGGTGTCCGCTTCCACTGAGGTGCATCTGGTACAACTTCCTCAATCAATTCCTCCAGATCAACGGTTGCATCCGGATCCGAAAGCGATTTCGGCAATTTAGTTCGCATAACATATTCCCAGGTTCAGATACCGGCAAGAATCGGAATCGCCCTTTCAAGGTAAAATGATACCCTTGAAATTGCGATGGATCAACGAATCCATTTCCGCGGCGCACGGTGCTGTCCGAGAGATTCACCCATAAGCGCTCTCCACATCGTCTCGACGCCGGGAACAGCGCAGCCTCGCTGGAACAGTCGGCCCACTTCGCCGATACTGCCCGGCTGATCGCGTGGCGATCAATTCCAGGCCGATCAACACCATGACTCAAACACCCCCGCCAGATGCCGTCGTTGTTTCCGACGCGGACGATATGTTTGTTTTTAAGCCGCATCACCTGACGCAGGTGATGGTGGCGGGAATGGCGGCGATATTCTGCGCCGGTTTTTGGTACGCCGGCATCGCGCTGGGTTGGCCGGCGGAGTTGTATTTCCGGGGAAGCCTGGCGCAGCCGCCGGTGGC
>DASRLH010000337.1:0-31565 GCA_035648595.1 Tepidisphaeraceae bacterium | reverse complement strand
AACGCTCTGATTAAAATTATGAAATTGTTGTCAGGGTGGGGTCACTATCGGCGCCGATCGTGACCCCACCTGACCGCAGATTCCTCTACTCGCCGCAATGCGTTGCGACTGTTACTTCAAGGGGCCAAGTTCAGCGCCGATTTACAACCAGACCGTCAGAAAATAATCGATCGGTTGGATGAACATCCGATTCTCCAAGCTTTACTCGGGATCAGCGCTGGGCTTTTGGAATCGACTCCCAGTTTTTCGATAGGCGCTCGCATAAGCGTCGCAATCCTTGCGAACCCAATGGTACATGCGAGGGTTCCCAGGATGGCCTCGATAGGTAAACATGGCCCCTCGGTGTTTTGCAATTGAAAGACAACTTTCATAGGTTTCAACGAAGCGGGATGCCAAAGAAGGATCGTTCGGTTGAGCGGCATTTGCTTTCACGATTGAGCCAAGGGAAGCGCACACCGAAGGCAGTTGTGCGAGTTCATCGATGCCGTGATCGCCGTTCTCTTTAGCCGCAAGAACTTTGCAGTCGGCCATGAGCGCGGAGAGGCGTTGCGCGAGCAGGCGCGCGGACGATGAGTGCGCATCAGCGGCGGCGCTGCACTCAGCAAGTGCGAGAATCCCCAAGGCAATAGAAAGGAAATGTCTCAGTGATAAAATCATGGCAGCTCCTTTGAGAGGAACCGGCGGACCACCGTTGCCCGCCGGTAACGTTGGTTATTTAGTTTTTTCGATCTTGGTAATCGTGAACTGGCCGTTCACGCGGTCTGGAATAAAACGGACCTTGTCGCCCGCCTTAACGGCTTTCAGCATGGCGGAGTCTCCCGCGCGGAACACCATCGTCATGCCTTCGTCCATCTCGAACTTCTTCAAGGGGCCGTGCTTGATCGTGATCTTCCCCGCCGACTCGTCCACCTTGGTCACCTGACCCGCGACAAAGTCATCGGTCTGTGCGATGGCAGCGAGCGGGGTGGCCACGATCAACAATGCGAACGCGGCCAGTGCGATTAACGTGCGGATATTCATAAGGTTCTCCTGTGCCGTGCTTTTGATTACTTGACGGTGACCTTGCCGATCATTCCTGCCTCGCGATGGCCGGGAATCAGGCAGGCATATTCGAAGGTGCCAGCCTTCGAGAAACGCCAAAGAATTTCGCTGTGGCCGTTCGGCTGAACGGTCTTGCCGTTCGGATCGTCATGCTCCATGTCTGGATATTTCTTCATCAATTCGGCGTGCTTGAGATTGTCGTTCTCATTGGCGAGGATGAACTCATGCGCCAGCGCGCCGCCGTTGGTAATCACGAACTTGACCTGTTCGCCTTTTTTGACGTCGAGCGTCGCGGGCGAAAAGCCCATGGCGCCATCGCCTTCGTGCATCGTGACCTGCACCGTGCGGAAGGGCTTCTTGGGATCGCCGGGCTCGCCCGCCGAGAAGTGCTCGCCCTCATGAGCGTGGGCGTAATAAGGTGCGGCAAGCCCGAGAGAAATCAGGGCTGCGAAGGCTCCCGTGGCAAGGAATGCCGATAGCCGCTTGGTATTCATGGTTGCTCCTAGTGTTCGTGGGTTGAAGGTTTGTTGCCGGGCTTGATCACATCGAATTCCGCGGCCGGAGCGCGGCTTGAACCGTTTTGCGGCGCGCTGGGTGCTGGGCCCGCATCGCCTTTGAAGAGATAGGCCACCGTGCCTTCGGGATTCTTGTAGGGGCCGGGGTCCTTGTAATCGTCGCGGGCCAGGCCCTCGCGCACCTTCACCACCGAAAACATGCCGCCCATTTCCATTGGGCCGAACTGGCCGAAGCCCGTCATCATTGGCAGCGTGTTGTCGGGCATCGGCATTTCCATCTCGCCCATCTCGGCCATGCCCTTTGAACCCATGGGCATGTAGTCGGGCACGAGCTTGCGAATGGTCTTGGCGAGGTCCTTGTGTTCAGCGCCGATGAAATTCTTCACCTCATGGCCCATCGCGTTCATGGTGTGGTGTGCCTTGTGGCAATGAAACGCCCAGTCACCCGGCTCGCTCGCGACGAATTCAACCGCGCGCATGGCACCCACCGGAACATCGGTTGTAACTTCCGGCCGCCGCGCGCTTTCTGGAACCCAGCCGCCATCGGTACAGGTCAGCGTAAAGGGCTCGCCGTGCTTATGGATCGGGTGATTGGTCATGGTGAGATTGCCGACCCGGATACGGACGCGGTCGCCTAGCCGGACAACGAGTGGATCGATGCCGGGAAATACACGGCTATTCCATGCCCAGAGATTAAAGTCGGTCATGGTCATGACCTTCGGCATGTACGCGCCGGGATCGATGTCGTAGCTCTGCATGATGAAGACGAAATCACGGTCGACGCGGTGTAGCCCGGGATCGCGCGGATGCACCACGAAGTTGCCCATCATCCCCATAGCCATCTGCACCATCTCGTCGGCGTGCGGGTGGTACATGAAGGTGCCGCTCTGCTTGAGCAGGAATTCATAGACAAAGGTTTGGCCGGGCTTGATTTGCGGCTGGGTGAGCCCACCGACCCCGTCCATGCCGTTCGGCACAATGAGGCCGTGCCAATGCACCGTGGTATGCTCGGGCAATCTATTGGTGACGAAGATGCGGACCTTGTCGCCCTCGACGCATTCAATGGTCGGCCCCGGCGACTGGCCGTTATAACCCCAGAGATGCGCCTTCATGCCGGGAGCCATTTCACGCACCACAGGCTCGGCGACAAGGTGAAATTCCTTCCAGTCGCCATTCATGCGCCACGGCAGCGTCCAGCCGTTGAGCGTCACAACCGGCTGATACGATTGGCCGCTCTGCGGCGTGACCGGCGGCTGCATCGCGGGCGAGGTTGCGGTTACCGCTTCGGGTATGGAAGCGGCCTCCACGCGGCCACTCACCGCTGCAGCGCCCGCAAGCGCAGCGGCGGAGAAGCCGACAAATTTACGCCGAGAGAGTTTCATGAGGTCTCCTTTATTTATGACCGGCGGGTTCGGATGGAGCCGCAGCTGTGGTTGGTGTGGAGGCGTCGGCCATGGTGTTGCCGCCAAGGATCGCCGCTTTGAGATTGGTGTCGGCTTGCCAGAAGTCGCGCTGCGCTTCGATCGCCGCGATGGTGGACGCGATCCGCTCGCGTGATTCCGCGAGCAGCGAGAACACGTCGATCTGCATCGCGTTGTAGCGCAGCAGGGTTTCCTCGGAGATGGCCTTACGCAACGGCAGAACGTCGCGCTGGTAACGCCGGGCAATGTCAAAAGCCGAGCGGTATTGCTGGTAGGCGTCGCGGGCTTCCGAGCGCACGTTCACGGCTTTTGCGGTTACGCGATTGACGGCTTGGTTATAGGTCGCCTCCGCCCCGCGGACGCTTACCTCGCCGAAATCAAACAGCGGCACCTCAAATTCGACGGCGAGGCCGCGCTCCGTGAAAGGCTCGCCGCCCGGTTCCTGCACGCGTTTCTGGATGCCCGACACTTCCAACAGATTGATGAAGCGGGTCGCTTTGGTCAGGCCATAGATTTTGGCCAGCGCCACAACATCGAGCCGCGCGATCTGGAGATCGACGCGGCGGCGCACGGCCTCGGCCTCCACCGACCCTCCACTGACCGTACGTGGCGGCAGGACGGGCAGGCTCGAAGGAAGATTGAAGGCAAGGTCGCCTCCCGAAAGACCAATCGCACGGACCAGCCGCTCGCGGCTGCTGGCGGCGCGCTGTTTTGCCGTCGCAAGCCGCGCCGAGGTTTCGGCGTAGAAGACTTTGTTGCGGGCCTGGTCAAGCTTGGTCATGGTCCCGCTGTCGCCAAGACGCTTGGCTAGTTCGACGGCGGTTTCGGCCGAGGATTGCGCTTGCGTGAGGAAGCCGACGAACTGCCGGGCGGCAACGGCCTCGACATAGGCGCGGCGCGCCTCGAACGCCGTGCGCAAAGTGGCTTCGACGGCGCGCAGTTGCGCCTGACGGAAGCGGTCACTTGCCACATCCTTGCGCGCCGAAAGCGTCACGAGAGAAAGGATATTGGCGACAATCTGCGCCTCGAACTCGAATGCACCGCCGCCCGCCACGCGCGAAAGGCTGAAGCGTGGGTTGGCGAGCATGCTGGCGCGGACCCGTGCCGCTTCGGCGATTCCAAGCTCGTTATACGCCGCCTGTAGCTCGCGGTTGTTAAGTAGTGCGACTTGCACCGCGGCGTCCACTGACAACGGGCGTTTGAGAAGTTCGGCTACGGTTCGATGGGCGGCCGCAAACTCCTCGTCGCCGCCGAGCGCGGCAACGTTTGCCTTGAGAGCGGGCTTCGTCATGCCGCTCACCGCTTCCATGCCACCGTCGCTAGAGAAACTAGCGCAACCGCCGAGAAGTGCCGCTAAAAGCAAAGCGGCTGCGGGGCGCGGCGCGCCCAACTTACATGGCCCCAGCCCGGCAATGCGGATGGAGCACAATACATGCGCAAACATGAAAACTCCCATGACAGACGATCAAAGCCGCACGCCGCAGTTACGCAGGCGCGCAAAGCTCACAATAGATCGCTGTCAGGCGATGGGAGGGCGGTGAAGGCGGCTGGGGCCGCAGCCTGCAAGGCCATTCGCCACGGCAGGCAATGCGGGGGATGAAGGGGCAGAGACGGTAAGCGTTATCTCGGGATCATGCGCCATCGCGGACATGCAGAACAAACCGCAGCAATTGCCGGTATGGGCCTTACCGTGGGAGTCGGAGCTTTTATCCGCCACGCCCTTGTCGGCGTGATCGTGCTGATGAGGCGTACTGTGCATGGGTTCATACGTGCTGGCATGATCTTCTGGCACGCTCATCCCGGCGAGTTCCGCCAAGCAATGAAAGGCCGCCGGAGAACTATTCAACGCGAGCGCAGCCGAAGGCGCTAAGGCGCAAAACGCGTAGGCCAGCGCGATCAGGATCGCGGCTCGCATACGGAAGTTTTTGGTCACATTGCGCATAGGGCCTTGGAATACGGATTGTTACAGTCGTTATCCTACACGCTTTAAGCTTTCTGACTCCAGCCCAAAAAACGCCTAATCCAAATATCGGGACCGTTCATCGGGGCAAAGAGCATTTTGCGGAAATTCACCTAACCAAACATCCAATTAGAGCCCCCCGCACATGCCGAGGTTATCACGGGCCACCGCGCCTATCGAGGTACAGCAATTTCAGCGAATTCGCCACATAGGTTACATGAGGCCTGCCGCCTGGGCTGGCGGGAGGATCGATCTTTTCAACATCCGCGGCGACCAAAAACAAGCGCCCGGTCGCGGGATCGATTGCCATCGTTCTCGTACCCCGAGCGGTCTTGACCGTGTCTATGCAAACAAACGTGTTGGCATCTTGCTCGTGAATGACGTTTAGCGTTCCATCGCCATTAGAGCTAAAGACCAATTTGCGGACGGGATCGAAGGCAGCGCCGTCGCTTGAAGTCCCGATCGGCAACGTGGCGACGTTGGTTCCATTATCAGCGTCAACGACGACCATGACATTATTGGCGCACGTTGCGAAGACTCGCCGCGTCTCGGTATCCATTGCGATGCCGTGCGGCTTCTTGCAAGCGGGCATATTATAGTGGGCCTCGACCTTATTGGTCCTGACATCTATCTTTACAATGTCGTGGTTCTCCGCACCATCCACGAAAAGCGAGCCTTGGCCATCGGCAAGTCCCGCTTCCAATCCAGCCCCGACATTGATTGTGGTAATCACAGCATTGGTAGCCGGATCGATGACGGTAAGTGAGCCACTGTCGCCGTTGACGACATAAATATGTCCCGTCACAGGCTCATAAATAATGCCATCGGGGTCGGGTGCGGCGGCAATGCGCTTTTCTGGCTTGAGCGAATTCACATCGAACTCGATTGCCATGCCAGCCTTGCCGTCATCGGTATATCCATGATGGGTCGCCTCCGAGACGGCAATTCCGTGGGTGCCTCCGGGGAACGTACCGATTTGGCCGATCACTTTGCCCGCATTTTCGTCAACGACGGTGACGTGATCGCCATGTGCAATATAAACGCGCTTCATATTCGAATCGAAGGTCACATAGTCCCAGCGCTCGCCGGGCCCAAGGGGAACCGTTTTGGAGATATGATAACCCGCTTTGGCCTGCGCCGCATACGCAGAACCCATCGGCAATAGGCCGACAACTAGCGCTGCACATACTCCAAGATAGATGCATCCTGGATGCAAAGCCCCAAAGTCCGACTGCTGCTTTGACCTCTTCATGCTGCACTCTTGCTGTGGCCGGGATGAACGCCTGGCCTTTGCGGAAAAATCAATATGCAAGCGACCATAAGCGCTGCCAGTATGGCGGACGCATAGAAGCGGCTCAGGGCATGCCCACCCTGGTTAAGCGGCTTGTCGAGCAGGTCGCCAAGCGTAGCGCCGAGGGGCCGCGTGAGAATGAACGCTGCCCAGAACAACAGCGTGTGCGACATCTTGGTATAGAAATAGGCCAACGCCAGGACGGCAAGCCCTGCGCCGAACACAAGTGCGCCGTTTTCAAAGCCAAGCCCGTTGGTATCGGCCATCCAATCACCAAGCGCGGTACCGAGGGTCTGAGAGAACAGAATAACTACCCAGTAGAAACTCTCCACTTTCGGCGTTGTCACTGTGTTGACCGAAACGGAACCTTCCGACCAGTACCAAAGGCCGAGCGAGGCCAGCAGGAGAGCTAATAGGATCGCTGCACCGCCGGGGTATCCCACGCCGAGCGAGCGGTCTGCAAAATCGGCCATCGTCGTCCCTGCCGTCGTGGTCGCGACGATAACTAACCAATAGAGAAACGGGTGAAATGCCTTCGCTCTAATCTGGACAGCGACCGATATAATAAAAATCACTATGAAAATGAGACTGCTGATTGCGTAGCCGAGATTCATCGACATGGAAACGGCATCGCCACCCGTTTCCCCCAAAGTCGTGGCGGCTATTTTGATGATCCAGAAGGCAAGCGTAACTGCAGGCACCTTGCTCAATGTCTGTTTAGTGAAATCATTCATGTTCTAAGCTCTCCACGCCTAACGTACCGCCAACAACGGAGCGGCGATGGAACTGTTCCCTAAACTTACCGTTCTGCGAAAATATGGCAGCGATTGGCCTTATAGAGCGAGACATTCGGGGCCAATTAAATGTGCAAATATTGGGACGTATTCACGACTAATTCTCTTCCGAGCACATCCGATTCATTAATTTTCACCCATGTTGTTATCTGGATAGGCCTAAAGTCGGTCGTCACGCGTCCACGAGATTATCCAACACCTACGCTTTAGCCAATCCGGATTCCGTTCTACAGACGTTTGTCCAGCGCTTCTCGCCGAGTAGCTGGTCCGGTTCTCGTGCGGAAATCGTCGAATCCCGCGCAGGATTGCTCGATCGTTTGCCCTTGAAGCACGCGACCGCATTCGCCCAAACCATTGCATCGCTCAAAGCTCAGCTCGCCGAAGAAGTTGCAAGCACGCGAAAGTGGGAAAACGAGCGAGACCGAGCGAGGGACGAGCGCTTTGAATAGCCGGCTCAATGTCGCTTAATGGCACTTCACGTCATTCGCTGTGACGCACCATTTAGGACGCGATTAGAGTGAAGCGGACATCGGCCTGCTTGGGCGCGAATAAGGTCGGTCATGATTGACCCTCAACCGACATCGCCAATTGCGTCTCACATGAGCATTAGGCGTTTGCCATAAACGCAACGGCGCGTGCCGAGTAGCTAATGCTGCCGTCGCCTGCGATCGGCACGAGGCTTTGCATCGTCTCGCGTAGGCGTGCGCGCTGTGTGTCGTCGAGCTTGGCTATCGTTTTGCCAACCGGAGACACGGTCAGCGTCTGTACATTCCAGAACTCGTTGAAATCGCGGAAGCTCTGCGTCGCCTCGATATGCGTTACCGCTGTATTAGCGAGTCCGGCGGCCTCAGCCGTTCTGCGCAGGCCTTCGACCTGCTGCTCCGGAACGGTTGGCGACCGCATCGGCTCGACCCCGATCGCATTCAAACCGAGTAACATTGGGGCATAGGGCGCAAAGTCTGACGTCCCCGATCGCTCCCAAGTGTACGCCGCAACCACGCCTCCGGGGCTTACGACTCGCTTCATCTCGGCAAACGCTTTGGCCCGATCGGGAATAAAGTGCAGCACGAGGGCGGACGCCACAATATCAAACGCGCCGTTCCCAAACGGCAGCGCGAGCGAGTCGCCAACGCGCAAATCTGCGTTCGGCAGTTTAGCCCGCGCGGCCTCGATCTGTGCTGGTGAAGGATCGATGCCGCTCAAGGACGCGGGCGCGCATCGATCCGCAATTAATTCACTGAAGGCGCCCGTGCCACATCCGATGTCCAGCCAGCGTGCATTCGCGGCCGGTGCGAGCCAGGCCAAAAACTTCTCGCCAACGGCTTTGCTCCATCGACCCATGTAGCGGTCGTATGCGTCGGCGTCATCGAAAGCAGGTCTGATTTCTGGCATCTAAAGCTCTTTCGGTTCACCGCAATACTTAAATTAATCACGAGCCCTCCCGAAAGTACAGGTGATGGACTTAGTTGGAGGCGAGGGGCGCTCCCTCCAAGGTGGTGGCTTCGGGCATTTTTCGAACAGGCGACTTCTTGCACGAAATGTTCGCTATCGGACCAACGACGACCCCCGGCTGCGGCGGACCCGGGCTGGGTCAGAAACGACTGACTCACAACGGACAAAATCAACATAACATAAAAACTGAAACGGTCGCGTTTGCCTGCCAAAAACGCCCAACCAATTGCGTCCGCCCCTCCATCTTTTCTAAACCGACGATCTTCTCAGCACCATTGACCTAATGCTATGATTTATCAATGAACACATCCGTGGTCTGCCTGGGTTGCCAGGCTGAAATCCCGAACGGTAGCCGCTTTTGCCCGCAATGCGGCGCGCCGCAGAGCTTAGCCTGCACGGCCTGCGGGCACATCAATGCCGCGGGTTCCCGCTACTGCACGCACTGCGGCGGCAAGTTCGACGATGCGCTTGGAGGCTCTCCACCATTCCCGCCCGCGCCTTCGACAGCCCCGCGCGTGGCTTCATCGGGCGAACGCCGCCAGATCACCGTCATGTTCTGCGATATGGTCGGCTCGACCGCGCTGTCGACGCGGCTCGACCCGGAAGACCTGCGCGACATCATCGCCGCATATCACAAATGCGCGGCCGAAGTGGTCGAACGTTTTAACGGCTTTGTCGCCAAATACATGGGCGATGGCGTGTTGGTCTATTTCGGCTACCCGGAAGCACACGAGGATGATGCGGAAAACGCCGTGCGCGCCGGACTCGCAATCGTGCAGGCCATCGCCGCGATGACAGCCACTGACGGCGGCCAAAAAGTGCGGGTGGGTATTGCCACCGGCCTGGTGGTGGTGGGCGAACTGATCGGCTCCGGCGAAGTGCAAGAGCGCAACGTCATCGGCGAGACGCCAAACCTCGCGGCGCGCCTGCAATCGGCCGCCTCGCCCAACACCGTCGTGATTGCTTCCAGTACGCGCCGGCTGACCGGCGACTCGTTCGAATATGAAAGTGTCGATCCCGGTCAACTCAAGGGCTTTGACGGGCCGGTCGCAGCTTGGCGTGTGCTGCGCGAACGAAGCATGCAAAGCCGCTTCGAGGCGCTGAGCGCCGCCAACCAGGCTCCGCTGGTCGGCCGCGTAGAAGAATTCGAACTTCTTTTGCGCCGCTGGGCGCAGATAAAAGACGGCGCCGGCCGCGTTGTCTTGATTTCAGGTGAGCCGGGCATCGGCAAGTCGCGCCTGACCGGGGCGCTCACCGACAAGCTCTCCGCCGAGCATCCGGTGTGCCTGCGTTATTTTTGCCTGCCGCATCATCAGGGCAGCGCGCTGCAGCCCGTCGTAGCGCAGCTCTCATACGCCGCCGGGTTTGGCCGCGATGACACTCCGGCGATCAAGCGCGACAAGATCGAAAAGATTCTGGCGCGGGGCAACGATGCCACGGCAGCAACCGTCGCCGCGTTTTTCGATCTGCTCGGCCTCAGTGCAACACTGGCTTCCGGCACGCCGATGGATCCGCAGCGTAAACGCGCACAAGTGCTCACCGCCCTGCTCGATCATCTTAACAGCATGGCGCTGCGCGGTCCCGTATTGATGATATTCGAGGATGCGCAATGGAGCGATCCGACTTCGCTCGAACTGCTGACGCGCACGGTCGATGAGATGCAGACGCTGCCGATCCTTCTGGTCATCACTTTCCGGCCTGGCTTTCAACCGCCCTGGGCGGGGCAGCCTCACGTCACGAGCATGGCGCTCAATCGTTTAAGCCGCAGCGAACGCATTAAACTGGTCGGCCACGTCACCGGCGGCAAGGCTTTACCGGCGGCGTTGCTTGAGCAGATCGTCGATCGCACAGACGGCGTGCCGTTGTTTGTCGAGGAACTGACAAAGTCGCTGCTCGAAAGCGAACAGATACATCAGCAAGATGGCCAATACGTTCTCGATCAGCCGGCTCAACCGCTCGCGATCCCCACGACGTTGCAGGGCTCGTTGATGGCGCGCGTCGACCGGCTTGGCTCGGCGCGCGAAGTTTTGCAGATCGGTGCTGCTATAGGACGAGAATTCTCCTATGAATTGCTGACGGCAGTCGCCGGAATGCCGGACACCATCTTGCAGGATGCACTTGCGCGTCTTATCGAATCCGAACTGTTGGTTATGCGCGGAACGCCGCCCGACGCCAGCTTTTCGTTCAAGCACGCGCTGGTGCAGGATGCCGCCTATTCGACCATGCTGCGCAGCCGCCGCCAGCAACTCCATGGTGCCATCGCCTCGCTGATGGAAAAGCGCTTTACGGATGTGATCACCACGACGCCCGAGATCGTGGCACAACAATTCGAGAGCGCGGCACAGGCGGGAAAAGCCATTCAATACTGGCGGCAGGCGGGCAACCGAGACCTGCGCCGCTTTGCTATGAAAGAGTCGATTGCGCACTACACAAGTGCGCTGCGCCTGGTCGCTGCGTCGCCGCAAACACCGGAGCAGACCGCGATTGAATTGAGCGTGTGCCTTGAGCTCGCGCTCGCCGAACAGATCAGCCTCGGGCCGACTTCCCAAGAAGCGATGCAACACTATCAACGCGGGCTGGCACTGGCCGCGTCACTTCCAGACCGCGGGCGCGAACGCTTTCTGGCGACCTGGGGCATCTGGTTCAACGCCACAATGTCCGGCCGGACTTTGGAAGCCTACGCTCAAGCCGACGACCTGCTGGCAATTGCGCGCGAACTTAAGAATTCGGATCTGATGCTGGAAGCCTACCACGCGCGCGTTCCCGGCTTACTGCGCAAAGCCGATTTCCCGGCTATGCGAGAGGCTTCGGAGGAGGTCATCCGGCTTTACGACCGCGAGCGCCATCGCGATCATGCGTTTTATTTTGGCGGCCACGACAGCCGCGTTTGCGCGCAGAGCTTTCATGCCATCAGCCAGTGGGCGCTTGGCTTCCCTGATCGGGCGCAGCAAACGGCTAGCCAATGTATAGAAGACGCGCGCACTCTGGGGCATGCCTTCTCGCTCGCGCATGGGCTGAACATGGGCGGCCTGACCCATCTTTTACTCGGCGACATGGACGCCTGTCGTGCCGTCACCGATGAGCTATATCCGCTCGCGGAGCGCAACCGGTTTCCGTGGCCCTTGACCTACGCGCGATTCATGCGCGCCTGGCTGCTGGCCCAAGAAGGCGACCGCGACGCCGGCATCGCACAGATGCTGGCAGCGGCTGACGGCGCACCGGCCGCGGTGCTTCAACCGATTTTGTTAACTATGGTCGCGCAACAGCAGATGCTCGCTGGCCGCGCCGATGACGCGCTCTCTGTCATCGAGCGGGCAACACAGGAAATGGAACGTCAGCATAATCATTTTTACGAGGCAGAAATGTCGCGGCTTAAGGGCGAGATTCTGCTCACGCAATCGCGTGACAACGCCGCGCAATCGGAAGCCGCATTCCGGCATGCGATGACGGTCGCTGTTAAGCAATCTTGCCGCGCGCTCGAATTATCCGCCACTACAAGTCTTGCGCGGCTGCTGGGCGAAAGCGGTCGCGCGGCGGAAGCGTACGATCTTCTGGCGCCGGTCCATGGCTTCTTCACCGAAGGCTTCTCGCGGCCGGACTTGCAGGCCGCGGTGACCCTGCTCGCGAAATTGACCCGACATTGAGAATGCGTCTCGCTTGGATTGCTTACAAAGCATTACCATTCGCCTAATGGCACTTCTTTGCGTTCGCTGCATTGCAGCGCCAAGGTCGCGAGCGGAGTAAAGCGGACAAAGGTCAGTTCTGGCCCGCGCCAGCTATGACGTGAATGACCCTGAGCAGACGTTCGTCCATTTCGTGGGCTTTCAGTGGCGGCTTCGTCAAGGTAAAGTCGAACTTGCGCGGAAGAAAACGACAACAACCAATGCGGCATACGGGAGGGACGACATGGAAACTAACATCGATGAGATTTCTGCGAATGTATTTCGCCTATCTGTATTCGTGCCGGACATCGCTCCGCCCGCTGGTTTTACCTACAATCACTTTCTGATCCTCGGCGATGAGCCGTTGTTGTTTCATTGTGGGCGCAGAAAGATGTTCCCACTCGTATCGGCCGCAGTCGCGAAGCTCATCCCCGTCGACCGCTTGCGATGGCTGACATTTGGCCACTTCGAAGCAGACGAATGTGGCTCGATGAACGAATGGCTGGCAGCAGCTCCGCAGGCGCAGCTTGCGCACGGCGCGGTTGGATCCCGGGTATCGATTTCGGACATGGCTGATCGCGCGCCGCGCGTCCTCTCAAACGGAGAGGTTATTGATATTGGGGGCAAACGTCTCCGCTACATCGACACTCCGCATGTCCCTCATGGCTGGGATGCTGGCGTTATTTTTGAGGAGACTACGAACACGTTATTTTGCGGTGATTTGTTTGCGCATCTGGGCAATCCTACAGCCCTCACATCGAATGATATTATAGGTCCTGCAATGGCTTTGGAGGACGCGATGCATCCAACGAGTCTTGGGCCGACAACAGCGCCAACGATTCAAAAACTGGCCGAATTAAAGCCAACGCTTTTGGCGACGATGCACGGGGCGTCATTTCACGGTGACGGTGCAGCCGTGCTAAACGAATTGAGCGAACACTACGACAGCCGCTTAAATGCGGCGCTTGCGGCGAGGTGAGGTAGTCAGAACCAACGAGCCCCATGCGGATGATGACAGCGGATCGCCCTCTGGCGATTCGCGAAGTTTCGCGGCGTCGCATCAATTCGGTCGCTCTTCGACTGGGAGCGAACAAACGTCGGTCCGACGGCTGAATTGTCCGCAGCGATGACCCATCAGCGACAAGTTCGGCCGCCGAGACAACAGCGCGCATAAATTATGGCGCACTACCCCTTCCCGGGTACTGGCCTGAGCCGTACGATGCCAAGTCTGAGGGGGAACATATGGGAAATACATACCAACCCGAGCTGTGGCGCGATCTCTATGTCATGCTCGGCACGTCGTCAGCCGCGCTCATCGGACTGCTGTTCGTGGTCATGTCGATCAATCAAGGCGAGATCAAGAAGAACCCTGTCTTCTATATCCGCGCGCGCAATATCACGCTGCATCTTTTGACGACGCTGGTTGAAGCGGCTTTGATCCTTACGCCTCAGCCCATGTTCATTCTTGGCGTCGAGTTGGTTGCCCTCAATTTACTTGGGCTGCGACTGCCGGCTGTATTTGTCTATCGCTACTTTTACAAGAATAGGAAAGCGGGGGCTCGTGGCAAATACTCAGTATTCAGAGGGATGATAAACATCGGAGCCTATCTGGCTGGCATTGCGGGAGGTGCCTGTCTCATCGGAATGTCAAATTGGGGCCTGTACCTAGTAACTGTTTCTTTTGTTACCTTTCTTGTTTCTGGAATATTGAATGCTTGGACAATAATGTTTGGGAACGGAGAAACAACAACGACGAAAACAAAATGATACATGAGCCCATCGCGTTGCCGATGTTCATCTCAGCTCCCGGCGCATTAGGTATGCTCTTCGGGGAGATCGCCGCGAGGCGGTCTTTCTTTTTGCGCCGCAGCGAATGACGTGAATGGCGCTTAGCCGACAACCCGACCGCGCCTGAGTTTGTCGGCTATTGGGCCAACAGCCGACATGGCTCGGCATCAGCTTGGAATTGCTCGGTCGCGAATTGACCCATGAGCGACATCGCGGATTTCGTATAGCTGTAAGCAATTCGATCAATATCGCATTGGGCCTACGAGGACTGCGTAAGAATTTGAAAAACCGGGGGCAGCCTGATCAGCAGTATCTTACCGGCGGAATTTGTCTATCATGGTGCAACTGAACTTCTAAGACCCGTGGAGATAGCCATGCCTTGGTTGGATATACTTGGTTATGCCGCATCCGCGGCGGTGCTCGCGACATTTTGCATGAGCACAATGATTCCGCTGCGTATCACAGCGCTCGGCAGCAATGTTCTTTTTATAGCATATGGTTATTTCGACCATCTTTATCCTGTCCTTATACTCCACATTATCTTGCTGCCGGTGAACGCGCTGCGCCTCGTCCAATTCCAGCGCCTGGTGCGAGACATCCGGGACGCGCATCGGGAAGACTTATCAATTCAAAGCCTTCTGCCTTACATGAAGCGAAAAAAGTACGCGGCTGACGAAATATTAGTTCGTAAAGGCGACAAGGCGGACCGGCTCTATTATTTGCTGGACGGCGAGCTGGAGATTGTCGATTTCGGCAAGGTCTTAAAGGCTGGCGCGATGATCGGTGAAATTGGCGTATTTGCCCCCAAACAGACGCGTACCGCTACGGTCAAATGCCGGACGGACTGCAATGTTTTCGAGCTGACCGAGCATAAGGCCAAGGAGCTTTATTTCCAAGATCGCTCGTTCGGCTTTGCCGTGATGCAGCTCATCATCGCGCGTCTGGTGGAAAACAACGAGCAAATGATGCAAGCCAAGGCGCCCTGAGGACGAATGACATTCGTAGCGCGCCTAGCATGTCTTCGCAGGCAAGCAGCGCGGGAAGCGGCAAGCCGAAGAGCCTCGTCGAGGACATGCTGACAGAAAACGGCGGCCACTATCAAAAGGGCAAGGACTGGGCATCCTTCGTGGTGACCGATGGCAAACTGGTGACGGGTCAGAACCCGGCGTCCTCACAAGCCGCCGCACGCAAGCTGCTTACACTGCTGTAATACGCGGGAGCGGGGGATAGCAAGGCGACCGCGCCGGAGCAGCATACGCGTAATTTCGGTGCCGGGCCGAGGGGGATATAGGTCCAGTGATTCCAATATAGCCAACCGCGCACTACCGCCGGTAGGTGCGGAAACTACTCAGCCATCATTAGCGTCGCTCGCTGCATCGCAACGCCAAAGGTCACTATCGGACTAACAACGGACAACGGCCTCTCCGAAGGCTAAAAAGCTACGCAGCGTTTGACCCCAACCGATATTGACGGTCCCACCAACGATGGTGATGGGCTAATATGCATTCAATGGATTGGCAGTAGCGCTCTAAGAGGAGGCGCTCGCGATGAGCGAAGAATTACATATACCTCATCAGCATGGCGGAGAGGGGCCACTAGTCAAATGGGTTGCGATCTTCACCGCCATCGCAGCAACGCTTGGTGGCATAGTCGGGCACGAGGCGAACCACGTCGCGAATGATGCGATTCTCTACAAGAATGAAGCGGTGCTAAAGAAGACAGATGCTGCCAACCAGTGGGCTTACTACCAAGCTATCAGCACGAAATCGCACCTTATGGAGCTGGCCAAGCAATTGACACCGGCTGAAGTCCATCCAAACTATGACGAGAAGCTTGCGAAATACGCACAGCAGAAGGAAGAGGTACAGGAAAAGGGTAAGCATCCGCTGAGTACCGCAGGGGCGCGGGTTTTTCTTGCGGCATATGGCTCAAGCGGCCGCTTGCAGGTTCTCCATCTTCCAGTTCCATGGCAGCAGCTCCGGCAACCGCGACTGCGGAATCTGGGCTATACGCGTCAACACGTCGGCGAGCCAGGCGAGCGGATCGATGTCATTGAGCTTGGCCGTCATGATCAACGTCGCCATGACCGCCGCCCGATCGGCGCCGCGTTCGGAGCCGGCGAAGAGCCAAGACTTGCGACCTATTGCAAATCCGCGCAGGGCGCGCTCGGCCGCATTGTTCGTAAAGCATATTCGGCCATCATCGATAAAGCGAGCAAACCGGTCCCAGCGTTTGAGCATGTAGTCGATCGGCTCTGCGACCGAGGCCGAGCGCGACAGGCGGGATCGCTCGTCACGCAGCCATGCTTCCAGCGCGGCCAGAAGCGGCGCGCTTTGTTCCTGGCGCACCCGTAGGCGTTCGTCTGCGCTCAGACCGTTGATGCCACGCTCGATGTCGAACAGCGCATCAATACGCTTGACCGCCTCCAGCGCGATCGGCGAGATCGCCGCCGCGGTTTTTCCCCGCCGTGCATTGGTCGCAATGTCGGCCAGTTCGAAGAACTGCCGCCTTGCGTGGGCCCAGCACAGTGCCGATGTGATCGCTCCCGGAGTGCGAGACGGTTTATAGAGCTCGTTGTACCCGTCATAGGCATCGGCCTGCAGGATGCCAGTGAAGCCTTCAAGATGGCGAACGGGATGCTCATGTCTGCGATCGCGCGAGGCGTAATACAGCGCCGCCGGCGGCGCACGACCGTCAAAGGGCCGATCATCACGGACATAGGTCCAGATGTGCCCCGTGACCGTCTTGCCCTTGGCCAGGATCGGCACCGTCGTGTCGTCGCCATGCAGCCGCTCGGCAGCCAGCACGTGGCGCTCGATCAGCGCATGCAGCGGCTGCAGGACGCTCGTGCAGGCGCCAACCTGGTCGGCCAACGTCGATACACTCAGGTCGATGCCTTCGCGCCGGTAGCGCTCGCTCTGGCGGTTCAGTGGCTGATGCTGGCCGAACTTCTCGAACAGGATCATGGCCAGCAGGTTCGGCCCGGCAAAGCCGCGCGGCGTCACGTGGAACGGCGCCGGCGGCTGCGTGATCGCCTCGCACACCCGGCACGAGAATTTCTCGCGCACCGTCTGGATCACCTTCCATTGTCGCGGGATCACCTCCAGCGTCTCGGTGATATCCTCACCCAGCCTCGACAGCTTCGCCGATCCGCAGCAAGGGCAGTTCTCTGGCGCGGCAATGACGATACGCTCGCGCGGCAGATGATCGGGGAATGGCTTGCGCGAAGGCCGCTTTCGCTCGAACGATTTGACCGTCTGCGTCCGGGCTGCCGCTTTCTCGGCCGCCAACTCATCCTCGGTCGCTCCCGCCTCCAGGTCTTCCAGTTGCAGCTCCATCTGCTCCAGCAGCCGTGCCTTGCGCTCCGAGCGGCTGCCATAAAGCTCCCGCCGTAGCTTTTCGATTGCCAGCTTGAGATGGGCAATCAGCGCTTCACTGCTTGAAAGATCTGCCTGAGCATTGGCCGCTTCGGCTTTCGCAACCGCTGCATTGGCCTCTGCCAGGACGCGCGCGTTACGCTCTGCCAGAATCATCGCATGAGCGGCAGCAAGATCGGAGGGCAGAGGTTCCGATGGCGATGTCATAGGCCCGAGAGAATCATATTCGTCAGCGTCTGCAAAGAAAATCCGTTAGCCAACCGATGTGGGACGCCAGGTTTCTTGCGGATTGCGCCAATCGATTCCGGACAGCAGATAGCCAAGCTGAGCCGAGGAGATCGTCACCGCGCCGTCGGCCGCGCTCGGCCACAAGAAGCGCCCCCGTTCCAACCGCTTCGTGAACAGGCAGGCTCCTTGGCCATCGTGCCAGATCACCTTCAACAGATCGCCGCGACGGCCGCGAAAGACAAAGAGATGCCCGCTCAGCGGATCTCGGTTTAGCACTTGCTGCACCAACAAAGACAGACCCGGGAATCCCTTGCGCATGTCCGTGTGCCCGGTCGCCAGCCAAACCCGCACCCCACTCGGAAGCGGAATCACGGCAGCGCATCAAGCCCGCGGACGAGCCGCAACATGGCGCCGATATCGGCATCACGATCGAAGATGATCCGCCGGCCGTTAGCGCTGAAGATCTCAACCCGACCGCCGACCGGTTCGACCGCCTGCGCTGGCGGCTCCGACGTAATTGTCGCCGGCACAAAACTGGCCATCGCGCCAAGCCGTCCTTCCCGGTGCAACCTGCGCCACGTGAAGATCTGCTGTCGGGAGATCCCGTGCCGCCGCGCCGTCGCCGAAGCCGCTCGCGGCTGCGACAGGCTTTCCGCGACGATCCGCAGCTTCTCCTCGTCCGTCCAGCGCCGTCGACGCCCGGTATCGACCACTTCAAGGCGACTGATCTGATGACTGTCAGTAATGATATCCATACTGACTATCAGCTATCCGCCGCACGATTCACGCAAGGCGGCCTACGCCGGATGGATACGGAAAAGGCGAATGCGTTGGAGAAACAGGTCGACGCGGCGGACGCCAAGAGCGCGGCCCTTCGTGAACCACGCCGAAACCTGTTCCTGGCATTAGCGCTTTTCCAGATTGCCATCAGCGTCGCAGGTGTGACCGTGTTGAGCCGTCAGCTATGGCTATTCGGCGTTGCGATAGCTGGAGCACTCGGCGGTATCGGTTTCTGGATAGTAGCCCTACTCGCTCATTAAACCCCACCATCATGGGGTACGATGTCGGTCACCAGCACTTCGCGTCGTTCGCTGCGCTGTAATAGTCTGTGACGCTATCGATCATAAGCGGACAATGGCCCGCCCGATGGCTTAAAAGCTGCGCGGCGTTTGACCCATTAGCGGACACTGCAAGCCTGCTGGCTGGTCCGGGCCTCAATCCAAATCGACCCCTGCATCGGCACCAGTTCGCACCGCAGTTATGGTGTAAAGCTTGATCGCCGAAATCTTGGCAAGCTTCTCTAGGGAGGCTTAATGGTTCGCATCAGAGGGCGCGGTTTGCTATGCTGCTGGCCGCGCTCCCTTATGCGGCATCAGCAATAGGTATGCGTTGTATGGTGCCAAAAAAGATAGAGCCCATAGGCGCTGGCGATCCAAATTATTCCGCCGCCGCTTTTCAGAATTATGCTGACACCGCCTGCTGCCGCCATAATATAAAGAAGCACGGCGATCACTGGAACCAAGATGGACACGTCGGTCCGATGGCGCAGGTGATAAAATACTACGGAGCCGGGCAATAGGACGGCGCATAGCAAGTTAAGAATTACCAATTCTGTGCCGGCGAGGAATGGTGGCTGCGGGAGCAAAAGTACTAACGAGCCGATAGTCACACTGATCATGCTCATGGTGTTGTTTCGTCCTCGCATCCACAAGTGCGGCACTTCGGCAAGCTGATCAGCGCGGACAGACACGGCGACTATTATGAGCCCCGCGAGCGCCGCGCTCGCGCCGCCAAGCATCACAAATGCTTCGTGCCAAAGGTCAGGTCGATAGACGGTCTGCAAAGAACCCCCCTGCCGTTTGTGAAGAGCCGTGTTTCGTCGGATATTGCATTCATAGACTATCGACAAAATCGGATGGTGTCATATAGCCCGTTTGCACGGTATGGCCGCCACCTAGCTGGGACGACACAAAACCTTTGTTCAAGTGCTAGAGTGCGAATGACGCTTTTGGCAGATTTTTTTGCAGAAGTCGGCGATGGGAAGATTGAGTGTCAACGCCTCGATGTCTTGAAGCCGTCTACTGCGCCCGCTTGGTTTGGCGGCGGGGCTTTTGAAGCAGCGGCCCTGACAACCGTAACGCTAACGCAGCACAAGCAGCGGCCGTCGGGGCGGTCTAAGGCCGCCCAATAGATTGTTCCGCCTCGTCTTCGAATCCCATAATGGAAGGGCCTTGGTTCCGATTCCGAAGAGAAGCACGAGCCCGCGATCGACATCTAAACTGCAGAGGTGGATAGCGCCGAAAGCGCTTGACCCAGAACGGCCGATTAGAGAAGCGACCAGTCAAGACAAGCGCCGCGAACGACGCGAAGTGCCATTAGGCGACGTCGTGATGTTACTTCAGGGTCTCAAAATCACCTTGCCGAGAACCTGTCGCCCATCGAGCATTTCATGCGCGCGAGGCGCTTCGGACAGGCTTAGGCACGCAAAAATTGGCGGCTTCACTTTCCTCGCGGAGAAAAGCTCGATCGTTTTTTGAGTAATTCGGTCGCGCGTTTCAGGATCCCGATCGAAGCTATGCATCGTAAAACAACGGACGCCCGGACTTTTCTGCAAGTGGGCGCGCATTTCCTTGAATAGATCTTTTTCGGGCAACCCTCCAAGCGCATTAAACGATACAATCAGCCCCATGGGGGCCAGCATTTTCAGGTTGTCGGTAAAATCCTTGCCAACGATATGGTCAAGAATCAAATCAACGCCGCGACCGGCTGTAATTTCGAGTGTGCGTTCGACAGCGTTTGCAATGCCGTAATTGATCGTGTAGGTCGCCCCCTGCGCGCGTGCAAAGGCACATTTTTCGTCGGAGCTCGCTCCCGCAATCACCGCGATGCCGTAGAGTTGGCAGAGTTGGATAATGGCGGATCCAATGCCTCCAGCCGCGCCATTCACATAGACGGTTTTAGGATTTAGGCCGCGAGCCGCTTCGTTGAGAAGTGCCCAGGCTACTTGAAAATTCGGGATGCTGACCGCATCGTCGAGATCGATTGTCTCGGGCAGAGCCGTGACTTCCAATGCCGGAACGGCGATCTTTTCTGCGTAACAGCCGCCGCTAAAACGATAAACCAACACCGGTTGCCCAATGCGCAAGTTGCTGACACCGCGCCCGAGTGCTTCAATGGTACCGCTCATTTCAGCGCCCGGAATCGCCGGCAATGGTGGCCTCCAGCGATAGACGCCGGTCCGAAACAGCACGTCAGGCTTGCCGACCCCGATGACATGCGCCCGCACAAGTACTTCGCCTTCTCCCGGAGTCGGGGTGGGTACGTCAACGTAATTGAGCACGTTGGGTCCGCCAGCAACCGCTATTTGAATTACTTTCATTCGTGTCGCCCCATATTCGCTGGGGAATCAACTGTATTTAGCCCACAAGGTTATGGCCCATTTGGCAAACGTCTTCAGCACTAATTTCGTGCCGCTAACGTGGCGCTTCGCACTTACGGGCTATCGTTGATCCCGGCATCCCTTGATCCAACAGGATGATTAAACAGCGCCACCTACAAACTTTCCAGCTTCGGAGGGAAACGGTCCATTGGCGTCAACGCTACAGCGGCGCCTACGGCGTCTCTTGTTCGGTTGCCGACCGTGCCTAGGGAGTGGCCGAATCTCATACAAGAATGCTGATCCTGTTTGAGTTCTAGCAGCTCTGTACTGCCCATCGTCTCCGAGTCCATGCCGCCAGCGTGGCAGTTTCTGCGAATGAAGTGATATCGGACTCGAACGCGCTTGATCCGACAGGCGATTTTAGCCGTAGTACTCCGGCGCGCGGAGCCGTGAAGAGGCAACGCTTTGTCATAGAATACAAAGACACGCCGCAGATGTATGAGATGGTGCCACTGAGACGTGTGATAGGATAGGCGCAGCCAACGCTGCGTTCCAGAGCCAATAAAAACCGCAACAGGGAAGAAACGATGAAATTTGCCCATTTTTCGCATGTCTGGGCCAAGCCCGGCATGACCCCGCACCAGCGCTATGAAGAACTGTGGCGCGAACTGATCCTGTGCGACGGGCTCGGCTACGACTATTCGTTCTGCGTCGAGCATCATTTCCGCCCGGACGAGAGCTGGATTTCCAGCCCCAGCCTCTACGCCGTCGGCGCCGCCGCGCGCACCAAAAACCTGCGCATCGGACCGATGGGCTACATCGTGCCGCTCTATCATCCGCTGCGGCTCGTGGAGGAGATCGCCATCGTCGATCAGATGATGGGCGGGCGCATGGAACTGGGGCTGGTGCCCGGTATCAGCCCCGACTATTTCAAGCCGTTCGGGCTCGATTACGGCTTTCGCAAATCGCCGACGCTTGAATTCGTCGATTATATGCGCGCGGCCTTTGGCGAGACGCAGCCGTTTTCGTTTCACGGCGACAACCATCACACCGACTCGGCGCAGATTTCGGTGCAGCCGATGCAGAAGCCTCACCCGCCGCTGTGGATGATGAGCCGCGATCCGCAGACGCTCGAATTCTGCGCCGCCAATGGCATCAATCCCGGCTATTTCTTGGTCTATCCGCGCGCCGATGCCGCGCCGCGCTACAAGGTGTTTCTGGAGAACTGGCAAAAGGCCGGCTGGCCGCGCAAGCCCAACATCGCCTATTGCACCATCGTCTATGTCGACGAAAGCGACGACAAAGCGATGGACGTTGCGCTGCAGCGTGCGGCGCGCGCCTATGAAGGGTTTCTGCCGCCACCTAAACCGGGCGAGACTTTCGAAGAGCGCGTCAAGGAGTATGCCAAGCGTTTCATCGGCCGCGGCGAGCCGGGCGCCTCCGAGATCATGGCCAATCTGTTCGATCCCGAATATCTAATCAAAAACGAACTGGTCTTCATCGGCTCGCCCAAGACGGTGGCCGAGAAGATTCACAAGGCGGCCGAGACCGGCCTGTTCAATGTCTTCATGGGCGAATTCAGTTTCACCGATCTGCCGGAAGCCGATCTCATGCGCTCGATCAGGCTGTTCGGCGAGCAGGTGATCCCGGCCTTGCGCGGCTACGAGCCGTTCTGACGAAAGAACTCCCCGGCAATTTGCCGGGGGGCGCTTTTGTCCGGTGCCGGTCGAGCTATTGCGCGTCGCGCAGTTCCGGATGCGCCGCCGACCGCGCGGTGTTGAGACGGTGAATGATGAAGCAGATCACCGCGCCGGCGGCGAAAGGCAGCGCCGACCACATATAAAGCCGGTCGACCGGCAGTCCGATCAACAGTCCGCCGACCAGCGGCCCGACGATCGAGCCGATGCGGCCGATGCCAAGTTCCCAGCCCGAGCCGTTGGCGCGCAGCGAGGTCGGATAGACCATGGCGCCGAGGACGTTGATGCCGGACTGGATGCCGAGTACCAGGAAGCCGGCAAAGAAGATCGTCACCAGCACTGCGGTTTGCGAGGTCAGACCGGCAAAGCCGATGGCGCCGACCACCGGCACCGCGACGACGAACATGATGGCGACCGCCAAGAAACGATGCTTTTGCAGCCACCAGCACAGAACCAGCGCACCGACCGTGCCGCCGACCTGCAGACTGGCGCCGGCCAGCGCGGCGGTGGCGGGCGGCAGCTTGGCCGCTGTCATCAAGGTCGGCGTCCAGCTGATGAGGAAGAAGTAGCCCATCAGATTGAGCGCAAACAGCAGCCACAGCAGCGGCGTGATCAGGCCGAGACCGTCGCGAAACAGATGGCCCGGGCTGAAGCCGGCATATTGCTTCTCGTCCTCGATGACGAACTTGGCGTTGGGCGGCACGACGTAATCGGGCCGGATCACCTTGATGGCCTTCACCAGCCGGCCGCGCTGGCTCTCATGCAGCGCCATGTATTTGATCGATTCCGGCAGGCCGATCTGCGCGGCGATGGCGATGATGATCGGCACGATGCCGCCGATCAGAAACAGGATTTGCCAGCCGTGCGTCGGCACCAGCGCGGCGGTGACGAAGCCGGGAATGGCGCCGCCGAGCGGTACACAGCCGACGGCGATGATCGCCAACGTGGCGCGCAACTTGCGCGGCGCCGATTCGGCGTTGATAGCGACGACATTGGGAATGACGCCGCCAATGCCGAGACCGGCCAACAGGCGCAGCCAGAACATCTGGTCAAGATTGGTCGAGTAGGCCGCGGCCAGCGTGAACACGCCGAACACCAGATTGGCCCAGACCAAAGCCGCCTTGCGGCCGTACCGGTCGCCGACAAAGCCGAACAGCGCCGAGCCGAACAGAATGCCGATCAGGCTGGCGCTGAACACTGGGCCGAGCGCGCCCGGCTTCAAGGCCCATTCGCGGGCAAGGCTCGGCGCGGCAAAAGCGATCGAGGCAATGTCATAGCCGTCGATGAGGACGATGAAGAGCGACCAGACGATCAGCATGATCTGGAACGAGCTTAGGCCGCGCTCGTCCAGCAGACGTGAAACCTGAACGACTGGTTGATCCGCCATCATTGCCTCCCCGGGCATATTGGTTGCCGCGAGCCTTCGTGGCTCTTGCTGGTAATGGTATGACAGTAGCCACGCAATGGAAAGCTAGTGAGCAGACGAAAGGTGGGCTCCGCCCGGCTCGCAGCGTGCAGACGGCGCTTGCGACCGCCGTCAGTAGCGACGATTGGAAAGAGTTCTAGCCGCGGATAATCGTCCGGAAATCGGCTACTTAGGGCATCAACCAATGGTATATTCTGTATCGCGGACCGTGGTTGATGCCTTTTACGATGCATATCGTTCGCGCGATCCAGAACAGATCGGGGCGATCGTCGACGACGAGGTTGAATGGCACGTCGCCGGCCCAATCACGGTTATGCTTGTTTGCGGTTATTAGCGTGGAAAGCAGGCAGTCATCGGATCGGTCATGGACCAAAGCGTCTCGCTCAACCCTGCCGCCATTGCTGGGCTAGCCACTTGGCACATTGACGTGGCCCGGTCGTGCCTTTTGCTGCTGCATTGCGAAAAGAACCAACGGCGACTGCTGCGGTAGAAGGATTTCTCAAGCAGGCAGTCAAGCTTCCTGCCAGCTTCGGAGGGCAGCGGTCTATTCGTAGAGGCGCTGTTCTCTACGGGTCTGTATCGGGAGGTGCTAAGCGTCCGGCTGGTTGCGGAAGGGCGCTCACTGCGTCTGTACCAAGCTCCCGCGGAAGTTCTGAGTTATGCACGTGGTAGAGTTGCGGCGCCGAGCGATTGACATGAAGCTGGAAAATATCGGGGCGATTGTAATGGCCGGCGAAGTCGTGCCGTAGTTTCATCTGGATGGCGAGTTCAAGATCGCAATCGGCGTAAAGAATCCCTTCTTCCGGCCCCATTGGCCCCGCGATTATTCGACTCATTGGATTGACGATCAAACTCCCGCCGCAGCAATCCGGGTTTCTTAGGAATTGCTCGCCCTCGGGCCCGACTTTGAGCATTTCGATCATCTGTTCATCGACTGTCCCGCAGGCGGAAATCACGAAGGCTTTGCTCATTTGGGCGAAGGCCTGCGAGTCTATGGCGACCCGGTTCCGCAGAGGGTCTCCGCTAGTCGGGAAGTGATTGGGCCAACTCATGACGTGGATGCGGGTGCCTTCGGCGATTAGCGCGAATATCGCTAACGGATTTGAGTTCTCGCCGCATATTAATCCAGACGCAGGCCCGAACTCGGTCGCAAACGCGCCGAATGTGTCCCCATGGCCGCCCGCGTGTACCAACCGTTCTCCCACCGTCGGCATGATCTTCTGATGTTTGCGGATAAGACTGCCATCCGGACCGATATATAGCTGCGTGTTGAATAAGGTGCCCAGGGTGTTCGGAAGTTTTTCGCAGACGCCGATGACTACATAAGCGTTCGCGTCGTGTGCAGCCGCGCAGAGCGCCTCCGTCTCTGGACCGGGAACCTCAACAGAATTCTTAAATAGCTCTACCGACAGCTTGTTCGAAATCCCGGCAGTTGCGGCGTGATGGTGAAACCATACCGGGTGAGCCGGGATGAAGCCTTCGGGAAGCCCGATTACCCGGGCGCCATGTGCCCCGGCTTCGCGAATGAGCCGACATGCTTTCGCAGTTGACCCTTCACGGTCGAGAAAAACGGAAGCGGCCTGAACCGCAGCAACACGAACCGGATTATAGACTCAGTCCCGCCTTCTTCCTGACCCGCGTCTCGACCTCCTTGAAAGCCCGAAATATAGCGGTGTCGTAGTCGCCACGTGAGAATAGTGGCTTCACGTAACGAACCAAGGCCGCTTCGAAGTGATCGGGAAATAGATGCGCCTTGCGCCATGCCTCGATGTCTTCCGTTCGCGCGAGTTCGTCGCCGGCACGGGTGACGAAGTAGTTCTGCCCGTTCATATCGTTAGGGGCAATTGCGATAAATCCTTCGCGTGCCAGCCATGCCCAAGCTTCCATGAAATGTAGCGATATCTGGCCACCGGGGATCATCTGAACAAAATTGAAGCGGTTCGTGGGGCCGTGCGGGCGACACATCGCCTTGAGCAAATGCATGCCCAGATCCTCAGGCGACATCTGCAGGATCTCCGCTTCGAGCGGAAACTGCTTCATAAAGGTCGCGATCTGGTCAGGATTCATCTGTCGTCACTTAATATTGGCTGATCGACGAGAGCGGTTGGCCAAGTAGCCTCATCCAGGCGTCGAAGACATTCTGCAGAACCGATGATAAAGTACGCTTGTCTCCGGTGACGGTAGTAATGACGAGTTGCTCAGCGCCGCCGTACTTACCTTCGCCGTACCTCATCATACCGAAGCCGGAGCCGATCGGCGTCACCGCAGCCGAGACGTCCACCCTACTCTTTCGGTCAGGTCTGTGGTGCTTAAATGCGTCGGCTACGTCTCGCAACAACCCGACATCGTCGATTGAAGCAGTGCCGCGCGCGTAGACGCACCGCCAGTCCACTGCGGCGCGTACCGCCGAGATGTCGGCGAACGAAAGAGTCGGCGTCGGCTCCTTCAGCACGAAGTCTGCGAGATGGTGAAGCAGGTCGACAGCCTGGCGGCCGGCCAAGTGGACGTTCTGACGTGCGGCGGCAATAGCGGCCGCGTCGTTGGAGCCCGTGGCAGCGGTCAGCGCATTCTCGGCTACGAGATATTTTCTCAGGGCCGGCCGCACTGTATTGTCGATATGGTCCAGTATCGGCTGCATCCGGCTTCCCTGTGAATTCGCATTTATCTGCGCTCGGGTAAACCGCAGGCACATACGCAGCTGAAATTACGAGAATTTGCTCGCCTGCTTTTATTTAACGCGGTTTTTTTGATGCTGCGTCCGCCGTTTGGATTGTGTTATTTTGAAATCACATTGTCAAAGATCATCGAGCCGGGCCGGCACCTCGCCAAACGCTTTGATTACGATAGCGCCCGAGAAGTCGCCGAGCAGCGGGTCGCCGCTTCGCTTAAAAGCGATTGCTCCGGCATTGGCGGGGTCACGCGACATGGCGCCGGCGCGGATCAGAGCCTAGGACTCACTCTGACATTCCATCGCAAGGCCGGGCGCTGCGCCATCGTCGCTTTTCACGAACGGTAACGCGACATAGTAGGTCAGTGTCCCGACGGTCATTTGCGCCTCCTGGCCTTTTCCTTCGCCATTTTCTTAGCGGTGTTGCGGGCGATTTCCAGCGCGGCCGTAAAGGGGATGCCAAAATTCTCGGAGATGTAAGCGGCCTCGTGATCGGTCTGCTGCGGCCTCTCGGTCATGGGCAAATCCTCGTTGAACAGAGCGGGAGAGACCTATAGAACAAAACGAGAACTTAGAGTCAAGGTGAGGCCGTGCGACTCGTGGATTACCCCTTCGTTATGGTGCGAATGCGCTGCGACACCTGCAAGCGGTCGGGGCAGTCCAAGCTCGCCCGTCTAGCCGCGAAATACGGCTGTGAAATCACCCTGGACGAACTGTTGGAGCGAATTTCGCGCGATTGCCCGTGGCGCAAGGACGGGGCGTTTCAGAAGAGCGGGTGCGGGATTTACTGCCCTGACTTGCCGCCGAGGCTGCCACCCGACCTGCCTGCGGGTCTCTTGAAGCTCAGGGCGGTGCGCTGATGGTTCGCTATAAAGGACGATTATCGGCCAAGGCCATCGAACGGGATTTCCCGTACATGGTGGACATGGCGGTGCCGGCGGGTGGTTTCAGGACGAAAACCCACGACATGGCGGCCTGGCACCGTGAGCGCGGAATCGAAAGCCGCCACGGCACGGGAGGTTACCGGGAAGGCGTCTGGTATGTCCGATGGTGTTTCTCAAACGAACCCGACGCAGAGGCCTTCATTCAAGAATTCGGAGGGGCCCGCCCGCGGGATCACGCCAAGGGCCTGGCGCGGCAAACGGGTCGGCAATAATCAGCCACTGCCGGTTGCTGTCCTTGATGATGGTTATTTCGGCGGCCTTGTCGCGGCCTTTCAGGACACGGCCGGCGTCGATCGCGTTCTTTTCTACATCCCGGAAGGTTCGGGGTATTCCATTGACGAGAATTTCAAAGCTGTCGTTCATTTCTACCGTCTATGCGATTCCCTTACCGGACAACATCTGATGTGTAATCTCTACAGCATCACCAAAAGCCAGACCGCCATCATCGAATTCACCCGCGCGATGAAGGATTCGACCGGCAACCTTCCGCCGATGCCTGGGATTTTCCCGGATTACAAAGCACCGGTGGTGGCCAACAAGGGCGGGATACTTGAGCTGTGCATGATGCGCTGGGGCATGCCGTCATCCCAATTGGCGCAAATGGAGTCGGCCAAGAAGCGGGCCGCCAAACTCGAAGCCAAAGGCAAATCATACGATTTTAAAGAGCTGTTACGGATGGAGCCCGACTCCGGCACCACCAACATCCGAAACACATCCAGCAAGCATTGGAAACGATGGCTCGGGGTTGAACATCGCTGTGTCGTTCCCTTCACTTCCTTCAGCGAGTTCAACAAGGCTGAAGGCGGTGACATCTGGTTCGCGCTTGATGATGGAAGGCCGCTCGCTGTGTTCGCCGGCATCTGGGCAAACTGGACTTCGGTTCGGAAAGTGAAGGAGGGCGAGACTACCAACTACCTGTTCGGCTTCCTGACCACGGAGCCGAACAATGTTGTAGGGCCAATTCATCCTAAGGCGATGCCGGTCATTCTTACCAAGCCGGAAGAAATTGAAGCCTGGCTGACTGCGCCGGCCGAGGAAGCGTTAAAGCTTCAGCGGCCGTTGCCTGATGGCGTATTGAAGGTTGTCGCCAGAGGCGGCAAAAAGGACGGCGAGAGCTGAGCGACGCGCGTCAGGTCATTCACGCGCGATTAGAAAATCGTTCGAGCGCGGTCATTGCGCGGCATTCGATATCGACCTCGCGCTGGTAGATTTCTTTCCTCAGGAAGCTTAGCTCGGCGTCGCGATTGCCTTCTTCGACGTCGATGAACCATGATTTAGGACGGCCATCCGTCCCATCATTCCAACGATAGCCACGGGCCTTCAGTGCGTCCTTCAAGTCAAAGGGCGAGCGCTGCGCCCAGACGCGGATGGTCGTTCGGCGCGCGCAATCGATCAATTCGGAAAACACGGACCGAGCCGTCGCCGGCAGCGGATGCGCCAGGATCTCGACGAGCGCATGGCAATCGTCGATGGCGCGATGCGCATTGTGGAACATCCCGATGTCGGCCAAGAGGTAACCGAGCTTGGCGCCGCCGAAGCCGTGCTTGCGCCAGTCGATCTCGGTCTGGGTGCAGCACCAGTGCTTATGCTCAAATATCGGCGTCAGTCGTTCGGCGAACTTCCGATCAAAGCCGGCATTATGGGCAATGACGACGTCGGCCTCAGTGACGAACGCTTCCAGCGCAGCGACATCGATGCGGTGCCCGGCGACCATCTCGTTCGTGATGCCAGTCAGGTCCGTGACCAAGGCGGGGATCGGGATCGACGGCTCGTTGTAGGATTGGAAGATATCGCTGATGCCAGTGATCTCATCCGTTTCTGAATATCGGAATTTGACCATGGCCACTTCAATGATTTCGTCCTTGGCCGGGTCGAGGCCCGTCGTCTCAAAATCGAGAATGATACCGACCTTGCCGGTATAGCCGACGGGCGCAGGCGTAGGTGTTCTCGGGACCAGGCGGCGAAGGACTTTGTAGTTGCCGGTTGCTTCAAGACGGCGCGCCAGACTTTCGTCGTCGCCGCTAGTGGACTGCGCTTGAGCTGTCGCGGATTGAGCGTGAGTATTCATGACGAATTCTTATGCCTGATTCTTGAGGGTGGAGTTGGAAGAAGTGGCGCCGGCGATGGCCGTATCATCGCTCGGCGCATCGAGGATTTCGGAGACCGAGGCTGTCGGCACTTCCGCCATTATCTGGGCCCCCAGCGGCGAATGAACCAGGATCGACTGGATATCTGCCCGGTCGAGATAGCCGGCGGCAAACAAGGCGCTGGCAAGCGCTTCAAGCGCCGGGCGGTTCTGGTTCAGCAAATCAAGTGCTCTCGCGTATGCCCGGTCCATGGTTTTGGTGACGGATGTGCGCAAGCTATCGAGAATCAACAGGTCTCGATTGCCGCCATCGTCAGGGATACAGATCAACCCGAAGTCACCAAGCCCGTATGCTGTCTCCAGACGTATTGCCAGCCGAGTGCCACGGCCAAGGTCGCTAGTTTCACTGCTACCCGCGCCGGCACCAGCGGTCGAATCGCCGAAAATGATCTGCTCCGCGGCGCGGCCCGCCAAAAGGGCGACCAGGAAGTTTTCGAGATGCGCGCGCGTATGCGCCCGCATCTCTCCGCCGTCGCTTTCGGCGAGACCGCCAGTGCCGCCGATCGACAACGCCGTGGGGTCACCGACCCCGAGCCGGATCAGGGCAATGGCGTGACCGGCCTCGTGGTAACTAATACGGCGCCGGATTTCGGCAGGCCATTCGGGCTCACCGTTGCGTACGGCGATGAGAATGTCGGCCAAGGTTATCGGACGATTGGCGATGCGTGCTTGCCGCCTTGCCTCTCGCACAAAGCGTTCGACGTCGGCGCCAGTACCGCCGCGAGCGGCGAGCGCGGCGTCGCGCAAATTGGCGCCGGCCAAATCGGCGCCTAAATGGGTGCGGAAAATGCCCACAAGCGAAGGAACGTCCGGCAGCGGAATTTCGATGCGGCGATCGAGACGGCCCGACCGCACAAGCGCCGGGTCGAGCCGTGAAGGGTCGTTGCAGGCAGCGATGACGACAACGCCCTCGCGACGCTCAAAGCCGTCCAGACATTCCAGCAACGTGTTCGTGATGGAAGTCCACCAGTCGTCATTCCACTTACCGGCGCCTCGGGCCGGAAGCGTATCAATCTCGTCAATGAACAAGATCGAAGGGCTCTGAAGCAGAGCCTCGGAGAAGGCTTTGCGGATGGCTTGAGTCACATGGCCGAGGTGGCCCTCTCGGTGGGCTTGCCATTGACTGTAACTGGTGGCGACGAAGTGGGCGTTTGCGTCGCGGGCAAGCGCGCGCGCATAAGATGTTTTTCCGACCCCGGGCGGCCCGGTGAGCAGACAGCCCTTGTCGCAATCCGCCCAGGCCAGCCGACCGGCGGCGTACTCACGCAAATCCTGAATAAGCGCCAAACCCCACTGCTTGGCGGCACCAAGACCGTGCAACTCAGATAAGAGCGGGCTCGGTTCGGCGTTTGCGTCGTTGCTACTGAAAAGAAGATGGAGCCGCGCCAGCGACCGCTCGGCGCCAAGGTCAGCCCGCACGGCGATGTTGAGAGCTTCGAGGGTGACGCTTTTTGTCAGCTCCTCATCGACCGCGCCGGGGTGGCGGCCGGTAATGGCCTGGATCACTCCAGCGATTGCCGGACCGCCCAGCCGTCCGAGAACGACACGATGTTCGGCCATACGAACCAAAGACGACGGAAGCAGGCGATCGGGTTCTGCGGCGATGCCGACGATCGCACAGCGCCGTTGAATAGCTGTGAATCGGCGCCGGGGTCACGGCGCTGGAAGTACCGGCAGTAACGCTCTGATTAAAATTATGAAATTGTTGTCAGGGTGGGGTCACTATCGGCGCCGATCGTGACCCCACCTGACCGCAGATTCCTCTACTCGCCGCAA
>DASRLH010000336.1:0-3656 GCA_035648595.1 Tepidisphaeraceae bacterium | reverse complement strand
AAGTGCTTAAGTCCCCGGACGTCCTTGTCCTGTAGTTCCTGTTCCATCGTCCCGGATCGTGCCACGAACCCGCCGCCAGCGCAATACGGCTTTTGTTAGGATCGCCGCCCCGCCATCAATCGCCGTGCCGAACGGCATTAACCAAGTGTAACACGCCGGCGGCTCGCCAACTGGCGGGCGGATTCTTCTTGCCAGTCGCGGGGCCTCATTCGTCGCATTCCAATCCGCTTCCTTCGGCAGCATACCGCCCAGCGCACACCGCCCAGCGCACACCGCACAATCAGCACCCAGCACTCAGCACTGTCACTTCCGCTTCTCCCCGATCTGCTTAAGTAGCGCCTTCTGCGGGTCGGCGAACTTCAGCGTCCCTTCGCTCATCAGCGTTTGCTCCATCTTCTGATTGTCCACCTTCTGATCGATTTCCTTGAGCGCCGCCTCGGGCGGCATTTGATCGACCTGGCGGGTGTAGGTTTTGTTGAGCTTCTGGATGGCTTCGTTGGTGGCGGGGGGGTTGGTTTGGATGTCGCTGCCGGCTAGAGCGGCTACGTATTTGTCGGGGGGGTCGGTCGGCTTTTTGGTGCCGGTGGAGGCGAAGATGATCTCCTGCTGGAGGGCAAGGCCCTTGTCTTTCCAGAACTCCTGGTTCATCTTCCAGAGGCGCTTGGCGTTGACGATGCCGACCATTCCCTGAGCGGCGGGGCTTAGGTCGGGGACGTGCTTTTCGGTGTAGACGTCCACACGCGATACGAAAATGCTGTAGACGCTCTTGAAGCGGGAAAGGCCGCCCTTGCTGCGCTGCACGCCGCGCCAGATCGCGTCGCGGGCGAGTTTGTATTGGCGCTCGGAAAAGATCAACGTGACGTTGATCGTGATCCCCTCGGCGGCCAGTTCCTCCAGCGCGCTCAGCCCATTCTCCGTGGCCGGCACCTTGATCATCCGGTTCTTCTGGCCGGCGGCCCATTTCTTTCCCAGCTCGATATATCGCTTTTTCGCCTGCTCGCGCGGCGGGAGGTTGTTGATATCTTCCAGGAGCGGATCGACCTCGAAGCTGACGTAGCCATCGTTGCCGTGGGTTTGTTCCCACGCCGGCAGGAACACCTGCTGGGCCTGGGTGACAAGTTGATCGTTGAGGGTCCAGGCGATGGCGTCATCGTCCAACCCCTTGCCGGCCAGGGCGGCGATCTTCTCGTCGTAATGGCCGGATTTGATGATGTTGGAAATGATGATTGGATTGCTCGTGGCGCCGGTGGCGCCCCAGGCGCGGTTTTTCTTGACTTCATCGGGATGAACCGAGTCGAGCCAGAGCTTGGTGCCGCAGGCGATCAGGGATTGCAATGACATGATGAGCTTCCTTGTGCCGGGAGTTTGAAAGGACAGAGCAACACGCGGCATTGTAGTGCGCTCGGGCGACGGCGCGAAGCAATGCACGCACGCAATGACGAAATGTTTACGGGATGGCGGCGGGGGAGACGGGAGGGCTGGCAGGCAGGTGGGGCCATAACCCGAGTGGAGGGTGAAAATCCGAAATCCGAAGCACGAAATCCGAAACAAATTCAAAAGGAGGAAAGGCGGAAAATTCAAAAGTGCGCGGCCGCGTTCACGTTTCTTGGTGACTTTGTGGTGGAATATCCGAGGCGGCGAATAGAGCCTTCACGAAAGACCCAGGGATTTGCGCACGACGTCGCGCCATTGGGCGGCGACGTGGATTCTGCGGAACATGAGCTGGCGGTTGAGCGCGGCCGGAAGGGGAGAAAGCGCCGTGAAAGGCGTCAGGCGGCCGGTGGGGTCGCGAACGAGGATTTCGCCGCTGGGGCCGCATGAATCCTGCTGATAAACCTCATACGGCGTATCGGAGGGCTCATCGTAAAAAAGATGATAAGCGGGATCTCCACCGGCGGCGGCGACAGCGCTTTGCGCACGCAAAAAGGCGGCATTCGCGTCGGACTCGCACAGGTGCGTGATGTCCAGCGTCTTGAATAGCCGCCGATACAGCAATCCCCGGCAGAGTTCGGCGAGCGGGGCATCGTCCGCCGTCGCCCAGGTTTTGAAGCAATGCAGCACCGAGACATCATCCAGATCGGTGTATTCCTCAATGGTGAGACGCTGGCCGGTGAGGGCTTTGCTGACGGCATGATCGCGCGGCGGCCATTGCAGGCGGTCCTGCACCATCAGCCGTCGGGCGCGCTGCAACGCCAGTTTCACCATCCCCTCGGCGGCCCGCACCACCTTATGAAAGTAGACGTTGCGGTACATGTGATAGCGCGACTGCAGATACGCCTCGACCGCGCTGACGCCTTTCCATGTCACCGCGAGGCGGCCGGAGGATTCATCTGTGGTCAGCGAATGCAGCAGCCAGCCCAGGTCGTAATCGCCATACCGGCTGCCGGTCATCAGGTTGTCGCGCAGGAGATAATCAAGCCGGTCGGCATCAAGCTGGCTGGAAAGAATGTCGCAAAACAACGGACTGGGGCCGTGGTGGTTCAACAGATCGACCACCCGGCCGGGGAGCGAGGGATCATGGTTGGCAAGAATTTGGTGAACATCGCTGCCGGGGTCTTCGATGATCCGGCGAGTGAGCTTCTCATGCTCGATGCCGCTCACGCGCTCAAAGACATGGCTGAAAGGCCCGTGCCCGACATCGTGCAGCAGCGAGGCGGCGACGCAGGCCAGTTCATCCGCCGGCTCGATCTTGATCGACTGGCCGAGTTGCGCCAGCATCTTCCGCGCCGCCTCCATCACGCCCAGGCTATGGCTGTAGCGCGAATGCTCGGCGGAAGGATACGCCAGGCTGGCCATCCCGAGCTGGCGGATGCGCCGCAGACGCTGAAACTCGGCGGCATTCAAGAGCGCAAACAACAACGCATCCCCCGCCCGTTCCGTGCGGAACGCGATCACATCATGCACCGGATCGCGGACGATTTTTTCGGGCATGGTGGGGGAATTGGGCCCGTAGTACCAAAGCCACGGAGCAGCGTTAGGGTGACACGGGCGTCCCGCCCGTGCGTGGTGTCATTTGAATGCGGGAAGCGACATCTTTTGGAAGTCCGCGCCATTCGCACGAACGGGACGCCCGTGTCACGAGAAAGGACATCTTTGTCACGACAACCATTGCCCTCGCCCGCGCCAAATCTCGATTGCAAACGCAGAAGTTTTACTCCCGTTCAATGGTACGCATGCTGGCGGCTTGCATCCGGCGGTTCGAGAACGTCGATCTCGATCGCCTCCTGGATGCAGGTTTCGTCCAACCCCTGCCGGGCTTCATCGCGATGCGATTCGACCATGATTTGCAAAGAATCCCGCAGGCGCTCCCGGCACTCGTCCAGCGAGCGTCCGGCGGTGATCGTGCCGGCAATTTCCTCCACCCACCCGACGAACCAGCCGTCGGGCCGGGGCCTGATAATCGTGTGGTAGCGTTGTTTCATCCGCACATTGTGCCCAAGCCTCTGCGGCGGCGTCAAGAAATGTTATTTGTGCATAGCCGATTGCACAGGGGTGCGCTTCAAGGGCACAAGGCGTTATCGTATCACGGGCGTCTCGCCTCATCTTTCGTCACATTTTTTTGTGTCCGCCAGCGAGTATAACATATTGGTGGCATTATCGTTCGATTGATTCAAAGGAGTATTGGCATGGAAGCCAGAGCGAACAAGGTACGAAGG
>DASRLH010000335.1:0-3128 GCA_035648595.1 Tepidisphaeraceae bacterium | reverse complement strand
TGACCACCACCTCCTGAAGTATCTGACGCTCGGCATCCGTGAGACGAACCACGTACTTCTTCGATGTCTTGGGCATGGCAAAACCTTCCTTGGTTATGCCGTTGATGCTACCCTAAATTGAAAGAGTGACAATGCACTAGTAGATTTTCACGGGCTTCCGCTTCTTCATCGCGGTAAGGACGTAAGCCCGGTCGTAGCGCTCGTCCATCGGAACACTCAATTTGCCGGGCACAATTCCATCGTCGCTTCGGAGCATTTTGATGAGACGATCCGTTTTTAGGCGCGGCTCCATGTGGGAAAGACTGACGAATTGCCGGCGCGTCAGGGTCTTGCGTAGAAGGTCAACCAGGTAATTGAGTGATCCACGGGTGAAACCGTCAAGGCCGTCGGCGGAGACGATAAAATCCCAACGGTCAATGGCTCCAGTGCGATGCAGCAGGCCGCAGAAAGTGAGCGGCCCTCGCTCACGGTTGATTGCCTCGGCAATGACGGAAAGTTTATCGAATAGTTTTCGTCGATCACTCATAAATAGCGTCCATGATTTTCGCGGCGAGCATCTTCGCAATCCATCCTATCCATTCCCCCGCCTCAATTCCGCGAGCAACTCCCCGTGCGCCCGCGCCCCCGCCGCCAGAAATGGCACCTTGGCGCCCTGATAATTCGTGAGATCGAAGGGGAAGATCGGCTGGCCCTGAAGATCGGTGATGATCCCCCCCGCCTCCAGCACGACGGCGGCGGGAGCGGCGCAGTCCCAGAGTTTGCCGTTGACGGTGATGGCGCCGTGGGCGATGCCGGCGGCGACGTGAATCGCCTCCAGCGCGGCCGAGCCGAGCATGCGGACTTTCCAGTCGGTTTGCGAGATGAAATGCCACATCCATTGCGGCGCGCGGCCCTGCTTGTCCAGCACGTTGCTGGTGAGCATGAGCATCGAACTGTCGCTAAGCGGAGTCGCCGGCGCATGAATGGCGCGGTTTCCCAGCCAGGCTCCTTCGCCGGCGGCGGCGGAGTACATCAGGTCGCGCGTGACGTCGAAGACCACGCCAAGAACGGGCCGGCCCGCTTCCAGCAATCCGATGCAGACGGCGAAGTTGCCCAATCCTGAGATGAAGTTGTTGGTGCCGTCGATCGGGTCGATCACCCACACCCGGCCTGCCGGGTCGCGCACGTCGAAGGTGATGGACGAGCCGGTTTCGCTCTCCTCGCCGATGATTCCGTCGTCGGCGAAACGCCGGCGCAGGCCCGCCACGATATATCGCTGGCTGGCCCGGTCGGCTTCCGTCACGGCCTCGGCGTTGGCGGCGACGTGCGTCTTGGTCAGCCGTTCGACCTTCCCGAAATGGCTTAAGACGATTTTCCCCGCCCCGCGCGCCAACTCGATGGCGTATTGCAAATCCTGTGTCAAAGACATGCCGCGAGCGTAAAGGCGGGGGCGCGGAGCGTCAATTGCCGGATACGCTCGGTTATGCTAACGCGATTGTCGGGAACTGGGAAAATTGCGCAGAGTCCGGGAGGTACAGAGAGCGCAAAGAAGAATCCAGAGATTTGAATAGCCATGCACAATCCCGCACTATTGACCTGACACGGGCATCTCGCCCGTGCCGATGGCTGAAAGGTGATGAAAATCGATTCGTTTCCAGTTCCAATCAACACGCACGGGCGGGACGCCCGTGTCACGATGAAGCTCGCAGATCCCCTATCTGGATTGCGTCTGTTCTTGCGATCCATGAGTAGCGCGTATGGCGACTGGTATTTAAGTTCCCTCTTACTCTGCGTCTCGGTCTCTCCGCAGTCTCTGCGCGAATCTGGACTGCGGATCGCGCGGCGATTGGAGTCTTACTCCCCCAGCGATGCCAATTTGGTGCGGGCATCGGCGAATTTGGGGTCCAGGGCGATGGCTTTGCGGTACTCGACCTTTGCCAGATCGTTGCGATGTTGCAGCTCGTGGACATTGGCCAGGTTGTAATGGACTTGTGCCGGCGGAAGGACGGCTTGCAGCTCGATGGTCGCCTCGCCGATGCGGCCATGGCGGGCGAGCATCAGGCCGTAGTTGACCCGGCAGGCTTCGTTCCTGGGATCCCTGGCGATTCCATTCTTGTAATTCATTTCAGCGGCGGCTGGATCGCCGGCCAGTTCCTGGGTGAAGGCAAGGTCGCTGTATCCATCCGGCGAGCCGTCGGTGGCTTTGATGTAGCGGTTCCAGGTCTCAACCGCCTCGGGGTATCGCTTGAGCTGCGCGTAGGTGCATCCAAGGCGATAAAGCGATGGAACGTGATTCTTATCGAGGAGCAGCGCCAGGCGATATTGCCGGATGGCATCATCAAACCCCCCCCGGCTCTCGGCCAACTGCCCGGCGGCGAAATGCGTCTCGGCGGCGATGGGCGGATCCTTGATCTGCTCGAACGCCGTCCCCGGCGGCGGAGCTTCAGTGCCTTGATGCTGATCCTTGGCGCAACCGCCAAGCATCGCCGCCAACACCAACGCCGCCGCACAAGTTCGATATTGCATAATGAATGCCCCGCACGAGAAGCCCAAGGCAGGCCCGCGCGGGCCCGTCGTTACTTCTGTATCGGCTGCGCGGAGGGTATGGGTTATGCCCTTTGCGATGCGAGGCAAGGTCTGATAATGCCAAGTGACTGGCTTGTAGATTTTGGCCCTGAGCCGTCTGCAATCACCAACGATTGCATCTGGACGTCGAGTAACCTCGTCGTATCACGGGCGTCTCGCCCGTGCTGGGTGCTTCAAGATTGGCAATACCGAAATTCCTCGACTACCGCGCGATCGGCACGGGCGAGACGCCCGTGATACGGTAACGGGCTTCGTTCCATCAACGCCCGGTGCTTTGCAAATTCGCGGAAGTGTTACGAAGATTTTAACGATCGGGGCGTAAGAAACTTCGTTTCCAAGCGACTAACTCGTGTATGAAGAGCCGCCGGGGTCTGCGGCGGATACAACCGCTCGATTTGAATAAAAGCGCCTGCGGCAAAAAGATAATGCCGTTCGGCACGGCGATTGATGGCGGGGCGGCGATCCTAACAAAAGCCGTATTGCGCTGGCGGCGGGTTCGTGGCACGATCCGGGACGATGGAACAGGAACTACAGGACAAGGACGTCCGGGGACTTAAGCACTT
>DASRLH010000334.1:0-7262 GCA_035648595.1 Tepidisphaeraceae bacterium | reverse complement strand
CTGTAAAAACGAATCCATGGCGCTGTCCTTTCGGTGAGTGGTTTTTTATCCAAACTCACTTTATCGAAAAGGCCAGCGCCTTTGTATTCCTACATTTGGTTGTGGCCGAAGCGCAGCGAGGCCACGCTGAGTGTCTTCGTGGCTTCGTGGCTTCGTGGTTAATCGTGCATTTTCCGGGCTGTCACGGGGCGCTCGTGGGTATTCACCGCCGCCGAAGCTGCAAAATGCCCAGGAAGAAGCTCGACAAAAGAATCTGAAACCCCAGCGTCAGCGTAATGACTGCCGGGACGACCATCCGCACCACCGTGCCCGGATCGAGATTCCCGAATGACCTTCGGCCCCAAAAGCGCACCGCCGCGAATGAAATAACCAGCCCCACGACAATCAGCGCCAACCCAACGCAAACGCCGGCTTCAAGCGTGAGCGGCCCAAGCCACCGGCTGACTCGCGGCTTGTCCGGCAGCAGCCCCTCCGCCGTCGCGAATACAACCGTGAACAACGAAAACGTGACCGCCTGAAAACCGATCAGCACCGCCGCCCCGGCATACATCAAGGTATCAATGTCCAGCGTCGCCCGTCCAATTCGCACTGGCCCCGGCAGCAGGCACGCCCCCGTCACAAAGCCCATTATCATCAGCGCGATGCCGGGGTAAAGGAAAAGCCATCGCGGGTTGTAGAGCAGCAGAAAACGCAGGTGCCGCCATCCATCCCGCCACGTCCGCAGGTGCGAGGGCCGATCCCGTCCATCGGGCGACAGCGTCGTCGGCACCTCCGCGATCCGCAGCCGATGCAGCGTCGCCTTCACGACCATCTCGCTGGCGTACTCCATCCCCATCGTTCGCAAGTCCAGTTTCGCAATCGCCTGCCGGTCGAATCCCCGCAACCCGCAATGAAAATCCCCGCACGGGCTATGGAAGAATAGCCTGCCCACTGCGGTGAGAACCGGATTGCCCAGGTACCGATGCAACGCCGGCATCGCCCCCGGCTTAATCCCTCCCTTGAACCGATTTCCCATCACCAACTCGCATCCACTTCGCAGCTTGTCAACAAACGGCTTCAGGTTTGAGAAATCATAGCTATCATCCGCGTCTCCCATGATGACATACGTTCCGCGCGCCGCCGCCATGCCGCCCTGCACCGCGCTGCCGTACCCCTTTCGCGCCACCGTCACCAGCCGCGCCCCGGCGAGAATCGCAATCCCCTGCGACCCATCGGAGCTGCCGTTGTCGGCGACCACCACTTCGCCCTCGATCCCCATTCCCTCCAGCGACCGTTGGGCCTTGCGAATGCACCCCGCCAGCGTCGCGGCCTCGTTGAGGCAGGGCATCACGATCGACACCTCGGGCGTCGATGCGAACGTTTCCTCAAGCGAACTAGCGGGCGACGGCATGAGCGTTTGCACGATTCGCCTCCTCTTCCGCGGCCCATCGCGCTTGCAGGCGTTTCACATCGTCGGGCGTGACGTGATAAATGTTCATCGAGTAACCGACCATGTCGATTGGATTTAGATATTTGAAATATTCGACATCGCGATCCGGTTCGTGCAGCCGATTGACACTGATCGCGTACCAACCGGGCGTTGGTCCCAGCTTATCAAGCGGTATATCGTCGCGGTGCCGGGACGACGGCCCAACTCCGGGTATCTGGTAACTGATCCCGATCATGCGCGGGTTGATGAGCGGCAAATCGTATGAGACGTAAAATGGGCGGGCATCGGGGTGATTGTCGTACCATTTCTTCAAATAACGCAGGTCCTGTCCCCAGTCCACATTGCTATTGCCAAGATGATAGTGGCCGTTTCGCGAGCCACCCGCGAGCTTGTTGAAATAACCCATACTATGTGGGATGGCGACCGCGCTGCTCACGATGGAGCAGATCACCGCGATGGAAACGACGATGGCGACGGCGCGGTGGCGCGCCTCAAACGACCGGCCAACCCTGCTTATAAGGATGAAAGCGAACGGGTAAATTGGAAGCACATAACGTAAATGGTGGTTGAACCCCGTCTGTGAACTTACCAGAGTGAGGACCACGGCCAAAGGCAGCAACAACTGTAATTCCTCGCCGAAGGATCTGGCATAGACCTGCCCACAGATCAGCGCAGCACCAGTTGCGATCACGGCCAACGCCCAGGTGCCGAGCGGCTCCTTAACTAGCATCGCATACAAATAATAGTACCACCATCCGCCGAATCGCCATTCGCCATTTAGGTACGACCAATACTTTCGCTCGTACTCCATTTTCACGAAATCGATGCCGGCGACGTAATTTCTCGGGAGGGGGACCGGTATATGTCCGACCCACGATCCGGCAAAGCGATTCGCCGCTCGCGGTCCACCGCCGCTATCCTGCGACGGTTGGTCTGTTAGGGAATGTGACACGAATTGATAGTCGCGCAACGGCGTCATCGATCCTTCAAACCCATACCCCATGTTGAGCATCCACAGGCCGATAGCCAAGGTTCCCGCCAGTTGGAAAAATTCGGTCTGCCATCCGGGCAGCTTTGGATCCCTCATAAGGCGCTGGACGATCCAAAGTGCCGGCCATACAGCAAAGAGAACGATCCAGGTGGATTTTGTAAGCTCCGCAAGTCCCAACACGACACCGGCACTTACCGCGCGGCCGATGCAGGGCCGACTGAGCCAACGCCGAAATAGATAAGCCGCCGCGACGCCAACGCCTGCCGCACCCATGTCCGGCGTAATCAAATGTCCGTATGCGAGGACCGAGGGCGAAAACGTACATAGCACCAGCGCCAGGATACTCGAACATCCACCCCAAAGCTCGAACGCCCACCTATAGCAAATCCAACCTCCAAGTAAGCTGAACGGGATGCACATCCAGCGGGCTACCGCCATAATGAAGAAGTACCGTGGCCCAGCCGTTCCGGCTATCGCGCTCCCAATTCCGAACTCAGGGCGGCTCAACGGATCGCGAAGGGTGGGATAGGCGCCCGGATCGAGCTCTCGGTGCATAAGCGCCGCCGGGATCTCCGCGACCAAACGGACAAGCGGCGGATTGACCCGGTACATGTCAAAGCGGCCATGGCGCCAGTGGTCAAGCCCTGCGGCAAAATGCCCAATTTCGTCCCATGTAGGGCTATCCGCGTAAGCCTCCCAACCGATTAAGATCGTCTGCACGGCGAACAGCGCCACTATCAGCGCGGCTCGGCCAAAGAACGATATGCCGCGTTCGCGGCAGTGACCTGGCGGCACAGCGGGCGAGAAGTCTTTTCGTTCTTGCGGCAATGCCACTCCCACGATCGCGATTTCTGAAACTTCCCTGCACTCGGGAAAAAGGGCGGGAAATGAAAGGATCGCGTCAACGCCATAACGCCAGGAACGCATTTCAGGTCTTGGACCGGAGGCGCCTGCGCCGCGATACACCGATGATGAGAAGCGCCACGGCAATAAGGGCGCTGACCGCCGTCAGCGTTAATCTGGAGACAGACCACGCGGGCGCTTTCGCCGCCATTACCGTTGGAACAATTGGCTGCTCCCGATATGCGTTTGCCGCCGTATCCTTGTCAATGTGATCGACGACCGCCTGCTTCGGAATGTATACCTTGTGCGCCTGAATGTTGGCAACTGGAAGCAGCTTGTACCTCTCATCCGGCTGAATAAAGTAAGAAATTCGTTTCGTCGCATCGAATACTTCCGACCCGACCGGAAATTCGATATCGGTGTCACCCTCCTTCACCATTCCAATCGTGAATTTACTAACATCGTAGGTGATTTCGGTTTCCTCCTGGGCCGCGGAAGTTCCGATTCGGTCGGAGCACTTTGTGGGAACCCAAACTCCAGACACTTGCTGGGCCGCCAGCACTTTCTCCAAGGATCGATTATAGCCCTTACCCGCCTGATAGTTCCGCTCAAAGCGAACCGTCATATATCCACGAGCCGGATCAAGCAGTATGTTGCGATTCATATCTCCGACGCGGACGTTCAGCCTCACCACCGGCACGCCTTCAAATTCCTCCGCGGAAATCGAAATCGATTCCTCCGGGTGACGCGTCGCTCTGCGCACCCATTCGGGCATCGAGACGCCTCTTTTCTCAACCCCAATCGTGACCTCAAAGCCAAGCAACTCGTTAAATCTCCGTTCACGGAAATTGCCGTTTTCGTGCGGCCGAATACTACACTTTGCGTACGAAACCCCGAGGTAGGGCGGCGAGCCGAGGCTCCTGGCCTGCTCGCCGTCCCAATTTAGAAAGGCATCCTCGCCGGTTTTGTTCGGCACATAGTAAACGCAGTTCACCAGGTGCATCCACCACTTTCCGCCGATTCGCCGAACTGTGTATGCCGAGGAATACATGAACCGTCGCTTCCCGCCCGCAATAGCCACGTTCGTGTGCGTTTCCTTCAGTTCATACGAAAAATTTTGAAGTTGCTGTTCCCGGGAGTCCAATTGTGCAAGAACAAAGTTGAGTTTGTCCTTGTCCGAGAGCCGTTCAAACGCAATTCTATCTAGCCCGCGATCGCTCGCCGCAGGGTTGGCCGAGGCAATTCCAGAGACAAAAGCCAAAATTATCGTGGAAATACGGATAAATTGCGCTGCCATGCGAATTCCTTTTCTACCGCTTCGTGTTAGCTCGTCTAAAAACGGGGTCGGCAAACATGAAATCCAAAGGTGCGGGACGGGACATAGGATTCTGATGAGCCGCTGGCCGAGAATTTCTCTGGGGATGTCAGGCCCAAAGAAAGCCGAGCATCACGATAAGCGCTGTTTATTGGAAGTACCAATTCGTTTGGGTGCAGGGCGCGAAACTACAGGGCCCGTTATCCACCCCTTCTACGGGACACGAGCAGACTCCTTTATCGGGCTGGTAAACCGGGTCGCCGGTAGGCGTCCATATGCAGGTTGCTTTGATTTGATCGCCGCATGGGATCAATTGTGCATTTGGGGTTTGAATGCAAACCGGATAGGGAGTGAAGTTCCACCAAGTTGAAACGCAAACGCTTACTGGGCCTCCGGTCCCCTGATTGCAACTGATGCAAACCATACCGCCGCCGCCGCCCGTGCAAAGCGCCTTTGCTCCCGTCATTGGCGAAGGCATGGCACACGTTGGCTCACCGGCCGGGGAGTAGCCGGAATTGCAGTCAGCGCCACTTTCGCTGTCACAGCAAATGTTAGTGAGAAACGGCTCGTATGTGGTCGCGCGCGCTGTCATGTTTAGCGTTGCGCCGATGGCCACCATCAGCGCGATTCGAAGTTTATGCCGCATAAAGTCTCCTTTGAAAATTGGTGAGTGGACAAACTTGATTACCCTTTCGTTCCCGTAACGACCAGGGGTATGTCTATGGAATCCGCGTCGCCACCGACGCGAAGGGTTGCAACATGAAGCCGATGGTCGCTGCCGTTACAATGGACGGTGACGGTCGCGAGGATGCCACCCGGCTCGGCGACCGAGACGACCTCCTCGGCACTAAAGACGGCGTCGTCGGTGGTCGAATGTATCGCCGCATTCAACTTGAAGGTGTGATTATTGGTGCGGACGTGAACCCGCACCTTTGCGGTTTTCGCAGCCGCCGCATCGCCGGCGTTAAAGAGAACTGAAGTGGGAGCTGCGGTGATCGAGCCCGTGGAGCGTGCGACCACCGACACGATGAGAGGGCGATCAGCGACGGACGTAGTGATGATGATTTGGCCGTCTACCATGCCGCGTCGGGAGGGCACCAAAACCTTTACGGTGAACTTCCGGGCTCCGCCCGAAGGCTGCAAGTCAGTTGGAGCAGACGCGTTGATAAACTGTATTGAAGGATTTGTCGCTTGAACTTTTACAATGCGGAATGGTGAATCCGATGTTCCTGGGAGAATTTCAAAAGAACGCTCCATGGATAGCCCAGGCGGCAGCGTTCCAAAGTCGAGCACGCGCGGCCACACCGAAACGGGATTTGTGATCGAGGCGCTAACCGTAAGGGAAACCGCGTGACATGCCGAATCGTCCGTTTCCAGCGTCACAAGGGCGGTCTGCCGACCGTCTCTGCCTTTCCAGTCAGTTTTGACCTGGAATATAAGCGACTCGCCCGCGGCAACCGTTGTCCGCGGAAGAATCCCCGTGGTACACCCGCAGCTTGTCAGCGTTCTGGTAATTTTGATGGTGTGAGAGGTTGTGTTCTTTAACGTGAAAGCATGTTCCAACCCGGCTGTGGAAGAAGACACATTGCCGAAGTCATAGGCCGATTCCGCACAAACGAGACCCGCCTCCTTGTGGCTTCGGATGCCGCGCATCGCGCCGGCGCTCAACAGCGAAGCTGCCGCAAGCGCGCCTGCCGCGATCGCGAATTTCCTTCGATAGCTATTTGAGCTCTGAAATTCCACAAAGCCTTCCGTTTGCCGGGGCCGCTCCGGACATTTGGGAAACGCCATCGCTTGCCGCAGTCAACGATGGATCATCGTATGTAGCTCACATGATCCACCAACCCGCCGTCAAGCGAGATTTCCACGGGCACATTCGCCGCATAGGTTACGTCTCCGCGCAGCTTGATCTGCGGTATGGCGCAGAGAAACACGTCGGGGCTCCCGCTGTCGCTTGCAGGCGCAATGTCGATTGCCTGCACGCGTTCCGCCCTTCCGGCGCGATCTGTGGCTATAACTCTTTGTATCAAATAGCGTCTGCATTTCTCGCAATTGCGGTCAAAGAGTATGACCGTACAACGCCCGGCGGATAGATCCGCACGGGCCGCCGGATCGATCGACGGCAGTAGCGGGAACGCCTGGCCGCGCCAAGCTGATGGATGGAGTACCACAACGCGCGGGCCACCGTGAATGTCCGCGCGCGCTTCGCCCGCGATAAAAAATGAGGCGCCGAAAATGCAGGTCGCGGCCACGGCACAAGAGAGGGCGCCGGAGTACGTCATGCGCTCCGACGCGAAACGCAGGGGACGGAGGGCCCAGAGGGCGAGCAGCATAGCGGCATCGAGCGCGGTCGTCCATGCCGGATGCACCGCAACCGCGCCAAAGCAGCCGCAATCCGTGTCACCGGCGTGCCATCGCCAGGCGGCAACGCACAGAAATACCGCCAGCAGGAGCATCGCCGCCCGCCGCGCCCACATTTTTCCCACGCCCCAGAGCAGCCATGCGGCCATTCCCCACTCAAGGGCGATTGCCACCCATTCCTCCGACGAGCGCGTCAGCGGGAGTGCCGCCTGCCCAACGACCAGCCGTTGCAGCTTCAATCCAGCGGCAATCAGAAGTATCACGGCAAACGCGCGGCTGACGAAATCGTAGCCAAAAAATGCGCGCGCGCGGGGGGGGGGGGG
>DASRLH010000333.1:0-11921 GCA_035648595.1 Tepidisphaeraceae bacterium | reverse complement strand
GCGGACGCGTGCGACTCCCAAGGATCCGGCGGCCGCGCCCTGACCCACATCCAAATGTCATATCACGAATGTTGACTTTCCCGGCCGCGCGAGCCGCATGCAGGCTCTTGTCCGTCAGGAAAGTGGAATCACAACACATTGCGGCGTGGCTCCCGACGATTTCGATTCCCACCTCCGCTTGCCGGACGCGCCGCCTCTCCGTACGCTTCGCGCCCCTATGCCTTTGTTTTTCTGGGGATTATTCGCCGGCCTGCTGGCCGGCTTGGCGGTGGCCGGCGTGATGGGCGCGGGGTGGTATCGGCGTTATGAACGTTTGCAGCATCGCGCCCGGCAAGCCGAGCGGCTGGCCGAGCTGGGCACGCTGACCGGGGGGTTGGCGCATGAGATTCGCAATCCGCTTTCGACCATCCAGCTTAACCTGCAATTGTTCCGTGAAGATCTGCGCGATGTGCCGGGCACGAGCCGGCTTGTAGGCCGGCTCGAAACCGTGCAGAAGGAAGCTTCGCGGCTGCGCGATATTCTCGACGATTTCATGCGTTATGCCGGCAAGATCGAGCTGTCGCGCAGCCGGGTCGATGTGTATACGCTGCTGGAGGAGTTGGTGGATTTTTATACGCCGCAGGCGCAATTGCAGCGCGTTCGGCTGCGCGTGCGGCGGGCCGAGCGGCCCATCGTCGCGAGTCTCGACGAGCGGCTGGTGAAGCAGGCGGTGCTTAACCTGATGATCAACGCGCTGCAGGCCATGCCCGGCGAGGGCGGCGAGATCATGCTGGCGGCACGCGAGGAGGCCGGCCGTCTGATCATCGACGTCACCGACACCGGCAAAGGCATTGGTCCCGAAGCGCTGGCGCGCATCTTCGACGCCTACTACTCCACCCGCCGGGGCGGCACGGGACTGGGCCTGGCTATCTCCCGGCGAATCGTCGACGAGCATGGCGGGCACGTCTCGGTATCCAGCGAGCCGGGGAAGGGATCGGTGTTTACGCTGGAATTTCCGATGGAAGGAGCGTTCCAATGAAGCCGCGCAAGATTCTTGCCAATGCATTGGCGAACGCCGCGAACATTCGATTTGGTGACATGCGGAAGCTAGTGCATTGTCACGCAATGATTTTGGGGTAAATCACTAGAGTTTTACCCGCATTTGGAAGCATGACAATGCACTAGTCGAATCCTTCGGATTTAAGCTGCTTCGCATCAATGGGAGCCATCATATTTATGGGCGTGCCGGATTGACGGAGCAAATCAACATTCAGAACGTGCAAGGCCAAGCCAAGCCCTATCAGGTTCGCCAGTTTTTGAAGCTGATCGAGCGCTATAATCTCACAATGGAGGAAAAACCATGACCGATTACCACATCAACATCTTCTTCAGCGACGAGGATGAAGGGTATATCGCCGACATTCCGGATTTGGATTCTTGCTCCGCCTTTGGCGCTAGTCCCGACGAGGCCCTTAAGGAACTACAAATTGCCAAGACTGCGTGGCTGGAAGCAGCGGCGGCCAGCGGGAAGGCGATCCCCAAGCCCCGATATCGTCCGGCAATTTATCAGACGCAAACTGGCTGACGCGCCAAAGCGGCTCCTTGGCCTCAGTAGATAAAAGAGCTATAGTCGTGAGTTGTTTTGGTCGCGAGGATATATGACCGCGGTAGCCGAACACTCAGTTATCACAAACATCAAATCCGTTGCTCCCGAGCAGTTGGAAGGCGATTTAATCCAGCCCCACCATTCATTGTTTGGCCTGATCTGGATCAATCCTGAACGGCTCGGCGGTACACCCTGCTTCTATGGCTCGCGCGTTCCCATCAAAAACCTGTTCGATTATTTGGAGTCGGGACACTCGCTTGGCGAATTCCTTGACGATTTCGATGGGATTACACGCGAACAAGTTGTCGGCGTGTTGGAATTGTCCCGCCGTGGTTTGCTCGCGGAATTGCCTCGAACGTGAATATCCTTTTTGATCATTGCGTCCCAAAGCCGCTGCGCCGGCCCTTTCCTGCACACCATATCCGGACGGCTGCCCAAATGGGTTGCAAAGGACTGCAGAACGGAAAGCTACTTGCACAAGCCGCAACCGCGTTTGATGTGCTGCTGACGGTCGATAAGAACATCAAATCGCAGCAGAATCTAGACAAGCTTCCAATCGCGGTCGTGATTCTTGATGCGCCAACGAACACGTCCGAGGTTCTCGCACCGTTTGCGCCATTCGTCGAATTATTGTTGTCAACCATTCAACCGGGCCAAATGTGGGAAATCGATTGTACTGGAAAGCTGACTCGTATTGGCGGCGATTCCGTCGATTGAATGGACGGCATGCAACCCCGCCTCTAAGATTCCGCGCCGCAAGGGCAATCAGACTGAACACCATGCGCGGAAAGGGTTATGGCAGACAGCGAAATCCAAAAATCGCAGATACTCGTCGTGGATGACGAGAAGGACCACGCGCAGGTCATGTGCGAAGCGCTCATGCGGCAGGGGCATAAATGCGACGCTACTTACAGCCTGCGGGAGGCGTTGGATCGCCTCGATCGAAGACCCTACGACGTGATTGTTACCGATCTGGTAATGGAAGGGAACCGCGATGGCCTGGAGGTGCTGAAGAAGGCGCAGGGCATGGACCCTCCGCCGCCGGTGGTGCTGGTAACGGCTCATGGGGATATCCCGACAGCCGTGCAGGCGATGAACCAAGGGGCTTACAGCTTTATCGAAAAGCCGCTGGATCTGGAGCATTTTCGGGCCCAGGTGAACCGCGCCGCCGAGCGGGCGTCGTTGCAGAAGCAGAACCAGGTGCTTCAGGAGCAGATCGAGGATGCCGCCGGTTTCGAGGGCATCGTCGGCAACAGCCCCGCGACGCAGCAGGTGATGCGCATCGCCCGGCAAGTCGCGCCAACCGATATTCCCGTGCTCATCCTGGGCGAGAACGGTACCGGCAAGGAGTTGGTCGCCCGCGCCATTCATAATCACAGCAAACGCCGCAAGAACCGGCTGGTGATCTTGAACTGCGCCGGCTTCGCGCCCACCATTCTGGAAGACGAATTGTTCGGCCATGTGAAAGGCGCGTACACCGGCGCCAACGCCGACCGCGAGGGCCGCTTCGAGCATGCCGACGGCGGCACGCTGGTGCTCGACGAGATCGGCGACATGCCCCATGACATGCAGGCCAAGCTCCTGCGCGCGCTGGAGAACGGCGAGGTGGTGCGGCTGGGTTCCAACGATCCATTGCAGGTCGATGTGCGCGTCATCAGCGCCACCAATCGCAATCTCGATGAGATGGTGAAAGACAAGCAATTCCGCCAGGACTTGCTCTATCGCATCAACGGCATGTCGATCCAAATCCCCGCCCTGCGCGAACGCCGCGAGGATATCCCGCTGCTCACCCACTACTTTCTCAAGCAATTCGCAGAGGCGCAGGGAAAGGCGATCGATGGCATCGAGCCCGAGGCGCAGCAGATACTGATGGCCGCTCCGTGGCCGGGAAACGTACGGCAATTGCGCAATGCCATTCAAACGGCCGTTGCGCTGGGCAGCGGGCCCAGGCTGGCCGTCCGCGATCTTCCCGCGGACCTGCGGCCCGCATCGGGGGAAGTGAGCGGGGCGATGAACAACCTGGTCGGCATCAGTATCGAGCAGGCCGAGCGCGAATTGATTAAAAACACCCTGCGCCTCACCGCCGGCAATCGCGAGCAGGCCGCCAAGATTCTGGGCATCGGCGAGCGGACGCTTTATCGCAAGATCAAGGAATATAACCTGTGATCGATGGCTCGCCCAACTTCCGCATCGGCCACGGCTACGACCTGCATCGCCTGCAACCCGGCGGCAAACTTTTGCTGGGCGGCGTGCAGGTCGCCGACACGCTCAGCCCCGTCGCGCACAGCGACGGAGATGTCGCGCTGCATGCACTGGTCGATGCGCTGCTGGGTGCGATGGGATGGGGAGACATCGGCGAGTTGTTCCCGAATACCGAGCCGCGATGGAAGGACGCGCCCAGCCGGGTTTTTGTGGAGGAAGTTTTCGCGCGCGTGAAGACGGCGGGCTATCGGGTGCTTAACGCCGATCTCACCATTCTGGCGGAGCGGCCGAAACTTAAAGCGTTCAAACCCGCCATCCGCGCGAATGTGGCGCGGCTGCTGGAAGTTGCCGACGAGCAGGTGAACGTGAAGGCTGGAACCAACGAGGGGTGCGATGCGATCGGCCGCGGCAAAGCCATCGCGGCGCACGCGGTGGTGCTAATTGCGCGGTAAGCCATTGGGTTTTGGAAAAAGCTGCAATTGTTTCCACCTGAGGCGGGAGGGAACCGCAGATAAACATGAACGCAGATAAACGCAGATCATTCCCCGTTTTTCGCTAATACTCAGTTGTTTGAAAACCCGATTGCATCCGGCCGGCCAAGCAATGTTTTCCGTGACACGGGCGTCCCGCCCGTGCGGGGTCATGGCCAGCATTCGACTGGTCCATCGCACCCGGCCATCGTCCGTCAGCAGCGGCAACCCCTGATGCGGCAAAAAACGCGACATGGCGTCACGAAGCTCCAGCTTGTAAGATTCGACGGCAGATGGACCGTCCTTTCGTGGGCGAGACATCGCGGCCTCCTTTCCAGTTGAGTGTGTCAACTACAACATAGGAGAGGAGGCCAAATAATGCGCGCCCGCAAGCATATTCAGAACGATTTTTGTGAAACTCGTTGGCGGCGTAGCGTGATACGTTGACCCCATTCGTTCGACGCATTGCACCGCGTCGTCTCCTCGTCTTGGCGTTCTTGGCGCTTGTCTTTATTCCGTCAGCCAAACTGACGGCCCATTCAGCCTCGGATCGATTCCACGGCGCGGGCCACCGCTTCAACCGGCAAGTCGTCGCGGAGGACGACGTGGCCGATGCGGTCGGGCAGGACAAAGCGCACCTGTCCCGCTTTCACTTTCTTGTCGAAGAGCATGGCGTCGAGGATCGCCTGCGTTGGCAGAACAAGCCCGCGGACGGGAAGGCCGGCTTGCTCGATCAATGCGATGATGCGAGCCTGCGAACGCTCGTCGAGCAGGCCCAGATCCATCGCTGCCTTGCTGGCGGCGGCCATGCCGAGCGCGACGCATTCGCCATGCGACCAGGCATAGTGCGAGACGGTTTCGATGGCGTGGCCGAAGGTGTGGCCGAAGTTGAGATGCGCGCGCTCGCCGGTTTCAAACGGGTCGGCTTCCACCACTTTCGCCTTGATGGCGACGTTGTGGGCAATGAGTTGTGCCAGGTAATCGAGATCGCGCGCGAGGGCGCGGGAGATGTCGCGTTCGAGGTCGGCAAAGCCTTGCGCGTCGCGGATGATGTCGTGCTTGATGCACTCCGCGAGTCCGCCGCGAAGTTCGCGGTCGGGGAGGGTTTCGAGGACATCGGGATCGATCAGCACGGCGATGGGCTGATGGAAAGCGCCGATGAGGTTTTTGCCGGCCGCATGATTGATGCCGGTTTTTCCGCCGACGCTGGCATCGACCATCGCAAGCAGCGTGGTCGGCACCTGCACAAACGCCACGCCGCGCAGCAGCGTGGCCGCGACGAAGCCGGCCATGTCGCCCACAACCCCCCCGCCCAACGCCAGCACCGGCGTCGTCCGCTCGATTCGCGCGCCCAGCAGCGCATCGTAAACCGGGCCAATATCCGCCAGCGTTTTGTGGTCTTCACCGGCGGGAAGAATTGCAATAATGGGTTCGATGCCGGCTCGGCGCAGTGAAACTTGCAGTGCATCCGCATAGAGCGGCGCGACATTGGAGTCCGTGATAATCGCGGCCTTTTTCGAGCGTGTGAGTTCGGCAAGCAACCCGCCGGCATCCGCCAGCAATCCCCGGCGGACGAGGATGTCATACCGCCGGCCTTCGACGTTGGCGGGAATGGCCAGCGATGCGGGCATGTGAGGGATTGTAGCGAAACGGTCGGTTGCGTCACGCACGCGGGAGTAGTCGGTATTAGTGGCACGGGCGGCCCGCCCGTGATCTTTGCTTTCATGGCCCGGCCGTGCTTAAATCACCTTGAGGAATATATGCGGCTGTACGAGGAAGAATTAGATTCGGACGTCGGAATCGCTTTGCGCGAGGGAAGCATGCACTTTGAGGAAAAGAGCCGGGTACACGATGCCCTTCGCGAGGTGACACGCCGGTTGGACGAGTTGGACATTCCCTACGCTGTCGCCGGCGGTATGGCTCTGTTCCTTCACGACTACCGTCGATTCACCGAGGACGTGGATATTCTGGTAAACGCCGATGGTCTGCGCAGGCTTCATGAGCAACTTGAAGGTCTGGGCTACGTCGCGCCCTTTGCCGGCAGCAAGAATCTTCGCGACACGGCGCGTGGCGTGAAGATCGAATTCCTCGTGTCGGGTCAGTTCCCCGGCGATGGGAAGCCCAAGCCCGTCGCGTTTCCCGAACCTTCGGATTCTTCGGTGGAGATCAGCGGGATCCGTGTGCTGGGCTTGCCGCAATTGATCGAATTGAAACTCGCTTCCGGCATAACCGCGCCCAACCGCCTCAAGGATTTGGCCGACGTGCAGGAATTGATCAGCGTTTTGAAATTGCCGCGCACAATGGCAGATCAGATAAACCCATTCGTGCGAGACAAATATCTTGAATTTTGGAATGCGATCGCGGCGTCGCCGGCGGAGCAAGACTGAGCAAACCGATGCGCTCCTTCGACTCAAAAATGAAAAATGGTGGGGGCTCTGCTATTGAGGAAGCGAGCCGGTTTTTTAGGGGCACGGATTCCGTTCATCGCGCCCTGCATTCAATCACGTCTTGTCTCGACGAGCTGAAAATTCCCTACGCGGTCGCGGGCGGCATGGCATTGGTGGCGCACGGATACGACCGCACGACTACGGACGTGGACATCCTCCTCACTGCCGACGGCTTGGCGCAGACGCATCGGGAGCTTGAGGGCTTGGGCTATGTCACGCCTTTCAAAGACAGCAAGAATTTGCGCGACACCGCCACCGGCGTGCGCATTGAGTTTTTGGTTGCCGGGCAGTTCCCCGGTGATGGCAAGCCCAAGCCGGTCGCGTTTCCCGATCCGGCTTCAGTGGGGGTCGAGAAAGATGGCATTCGATATCTTGGATTGCCGACGTTGATCGAACTCAAACTCGCCTCTGGCATGACCGCCCCGCACCGTCTCAAGGACCTTGCCGACGTGCAGGAACTGATCAAGGCGCTGACACTTCAACGCGACTTCGGGCAGCAGCTCGATCCGTACGTACAGGCGAAGTTTGCGGAGCTTTGGGACAGTATTGAAGCCGCCGGGCCGCAGGACTAATCACACCGTCATCCCCGCCGCCGTGTCCTGTTGCATCTGGGCGCGCATGGCTTCCCATTCCTCGACCGTGATGTTCACCTCGCGGGCCTGCGATCCCTTATAGCTGCCCAGGATTCCCGACGAGGCCATCGCTTCGATGAGCCGGCTGGCGCGGCTGTAGCCGATGGTCAGGCGGCGCTGCAGGAGCGATACGCTGCCGCGCTTGGTTTCGAGGACCACCCGCACGGCATCCTCAAACATCTCGTCCTTGGCCGCTTCCTCGTCCACGTTGCCGGTCGCCTTGATCTGCACCAGTTCCGGCTCGTACTGCGCCTCGGCCAAGCCGCGCACGATCTTCACGCTGTCGCGGATTTCGCGATCGTCGATGTAGGTGCCCTGGCTGCGCACCGGCTTGCTCGCGCCCGGCGGCAGGTAGAGCATGTCGCCCTGGCCCAGCAAAACCTCGGCGCCGTTTTGATCCAGCACGATTCGGCTGTCCATCTTGCTCGATACACGAAATGCGATTTTGCTGGGCATATTCGCCTTGATCAGGCCCGTGACGACGGTCGCCTGCGGGCGCTGAGTGGCGAGGATCAGGTGGATGCCGACCGCTCGCGCTTTTTGCGCCAGGCGGACGATGTGGGCTTCGACTTCCTTGCCGCTGGTCATCATCAAGTCGGCCAGTTCGTCCACGACCACGACGATATATGGCAGCTTCTTGGGGATGCGTGCCTCTTCCTCGGGCGAGGAGGGCTGGAAACGCTCGATGAGCTCCTCTTGCGAAAGCTTGTTGTAGCCGGCGACGTTGCGGACGCCCGCCTCGGCCAGAAACTCATATCGCTCGTCCATCTTCGTGCAGGCCCATTCCAGCACGCTGGTGGCGCGGCCCGAATCGTTGATGACGGGGCACATCAGGTGCGGGATGTCCTTGAAGGGCGCCATTTCCACGACCTTGGGATCGACCAGGATCATCTTCACCCTATCCGGCCGCTGCAGGTACATGATGGACATGATGATGGTGTTGATGCAGACGGATTTGCCCGAGCCGGTGGTGCCGGCGATGAGGCAGTGCGGCATGGAGGCCAGATCAGCAATAAGCGGCTCGCCGCTGGCGTCCTTGCCCAAGAACAGCGGGATCGCCATCTTGCTCATGCTCTCGGGCGCGAGCTGCATCAATTCCTTGAGGCGCACCTTTTCTTTCTGCTCGTTGGGAACCTCGATGCCGACCGTGCTCTTGCCGGGGATGGGGGCGACGATGCGAATCGTCTCGGCTTTAAGGGCGCGCTGAATGTCGTTGGTGAGACCGGAAATCGCCGCCACCTTCACGCCGGCCGCGAGGCTCAGTTCGTACATCGTGATGACCGGGCCGGTATCGATCTCCACCACCTGCGCATCAATGTTAAACTCGCGCAGTGCCTGCTCCAGAACGGCGGCCTTTTCGCGGACGAATTTTTCCTGGCTTTCGGCGTAGCCGCTTTCCGATTCGGCCAGGCAATCCCAGGGGGGAAGCGTATATTCGCCCAATTCCTTGGGCGGCGGCGGGGCGATCTGGCGCGGCTTCAAGATGCTGGGCAGCTTTACAATAATGTCCTTGCGAATCTCCGGGGCGGACATTGCCGGCTTTTGTTCCTCGGTTGGCGGAATGATCGCCGCCTCGGAGGGTTGCGGATCGGCATCGTCCAGATGCGCGCCGTCCGTGGCGGCGGGGGCGGGGGCATCATCCTGGTAGGCCAAATCAATCACATCATTCTCCGCGTCATCGTCCGCGTAACTGGCCACCACGCGCGAGGGCAACGGCGGCGCGAGCGTGGGATCGATGTCGAGATCCGCATCAAATTCGTCGTCGCCGATTCGATCCGCGACGACTTGCGCGATGGCCTGGGCTGCGACGGCGGATTCGCCGGTGGCGGCTTTCCCCTTGCGACCGGCAACCAACACAGGCTGGCGCGTGGGATCATCCGGATCGATAATCTCAAGGGGCGCTGGGGCGGGCTTTGTAGTTGCGCTCCCAATGAGTGCGTTCGGATCGTTCGCGCCCGGCTGCTTTTTGAGCCGGGGCGTTTTGAGTTTGGCGCCGGTTGCCTTTGCGGCGGCGGCATCGCGCGTGACGAACCGCGGCAACGCCGGCAGGCGGGGCATCGGCATGAAGTTCCAATTGATTTGATTAAAGCGCGGCGCTTTTTCGCGGGCCATCACAAACGCGCTGCTAACCACCCCGGGCGTGCGAAGAACCAGATCATCCGCCGCCAGCAGAAGCCCGACCAAAAGCGTCGTGACCAGAATGAGCCGCGTGCCCCATGTGTTGAAGTAGGCTTGGAGAAAGTGTGCCGTTCCGATCCCGATGATGCCGCCCTGCCCTTCTGGCAAGCCTTCATAGCTGCCGGGCCGGAAGTGGTGAACGATCCCGGCAAACGCGGCGGCCAGCAGCACCACGCCGATCGCGCGCATCCACAGATCGCCGATCCTGCTTTTGCACAGGTGCAACACCAGGCCAACACCGCTGAAAAACAGCACGGGGAAAACCCCCTGCCCCACTGCCACGAAGGAGTAATACGCGATAAACGCCCCCGCGCTGCCGCACAGATTCGCAACCGGCGGCGCCGGCTCAATCGCAGGGCTGGGCCAGTCCGTCGGATGAAAGCTCCCCAGCGACAGCAGCATGAAAACCCACATGCCGCAAAGGACAAAGACGGTGACGTGACGAGGTAGAGTGTCTCGGTTCATTTGATTTGTCAGTTGTCAGTTGTCAGTTGTCAGTGGTCAGTTGTGGGTCGTGGGTTGTCTGTAGTTGGTGATCGGTTGGAGCGTGAGTCGTGAGTGGTATTTTCGGCTGCAAAAACGGCGTTCGAAATCGAAACACAAACTACAACTGACAACCCACAACTGACAACTGACAACTGACTAACCAGTATGTCCAAATCCGCCTTGTCCGCGGTCCGTTTCTTCCAGTTCCTGGACTTCCACAAAATTGACCGGCGGCACGGGGACTATCACCATCTGGGCGATGCGCATGCCGCGCTCGACGGTGAACGGTTGGCGGCCCAGGTTGATCAGCGGGACGCGCACTTCGCCGCGATAGTCGGCGTCGATGGTGCCCGGCGTATTCACCAGCGTGATGCCATGCTTGCTCGACAGCCCGCTGCGCGGCCGCACCTGCGCTTCATAGCCCGGCGGCAGCGCCATGCAAAAGCCGCAGGGAATCAGCCGAATATCGCCCGGCTGCAAGACCTCGGGCACAACGACGGCCGCCGACAGATCAAACCCGGCGGATTGCCCGGTCATTTTTGTCGGCAACGCCAGATCCTCCGATCCGGCCAGACGCGTGATCTTTACCGTTATCGGGCGAGGCACGTTTCCGTCTCCAAACAAACCGGGCGGTGCTGCCAATGCATCGACCCAGCCGGCCCGGCGACTATAATCGGCAGGCATTCCACGCGTTACGCCATCATGTCTTCCCTCGGCGATCGTCACCCGCTTCACGGGAAACGCGTTGCCTTCCCCTTGGGTACTATGGGCCAATCCGACTCCCACAAAGCCGCACGCAAAAGCGCGGATCACGTCCCCACCTCCCAAGCCGCCCCGCCCCGGATCGGCAAGCGCGCCTTGGCGCCTTGATGCTGGCGAGCCGCCGGCGTATGACACTTCGTTACAGATTGTGGCGCCTGTGCGCGGCTTTCGCTTGTCACAATATCATAAAATTGCTCAAACCATTGCGCAACCCGTTGGCTTCCATGCGCTTGCACGGCTGGGGCCTGTGAAAACAACGTGTTGCGCAAGCGTTGCGCGCAACACGCGCGCCTGGCCATTGGCGATTTGCGCCTCACCTCTCCGCCCAGCTCACGCCGCCGCCGACCCCCCGGACCGCCACGATGACTTATTCGTGCTTCCGTCGCAATGCCGCTGGCGATCCGTCCGAGTCGCCCTATCGCCGATCCCTGAGGGGCGCGAAAAACGGGGGCCAGTCACGATACTTCAGCCAGAACCTTGCCGCCTTCGCTCGTTCGCTTGGCGGTCAATATCGTGACCGTCCCGTTTGGCTGCCGTTTGGCCGCCCGATCCGGTTTTCAGCGTCCTGGAATGGGTTGTCGGAATATTGCTAACGCGCACCCGTCCCGTTATCCGCGTCCTTGATTCCTTATTCGCGGCCTACTTATTTGCTTTGTGCGCGTTCTCGGAGCCAAACGCATAAATCCCCGCCTGGCCGCACTCCGGACAGCCGTTCGGGCTTCCGCGCAGGTCATACCCGCATTCAACACAGCGCCCCTGTGTGCCGCGCCGACTTCGAATCCACCCCCTAAAAAGGTATGCGGCCAACGGGCCGGCCGCCAGCAATTGGATAAACCAAAACGGGATTAAAAACACTCCATAATCCAACGGGCCCGTTCTGGCGACTGCGATTGCCAAAAGAAAAAAAGGGGATAAGGACATATTCACGCCTTCTTCGGCCTCCCGCGCTGCCGAAACGTCGATTCCAACCGCAACCTCGTGGCGGTCGCCGCCTGCCAACCCGGCTCTCCGAACGGGCGGCCACGCCGAAGCGATTCACGGATCGTCTCCAGCTCCTTATCCGTCTGCGGCTCATTGACCCATTGTACCCAATTCGCCGGCCGCGGCAGCGGCCATTCGCTCAGGATTCCTCGCTCCTTGGGCGATCCGTTTTCACGCC
>DASRLH010000332.1:0-2292 GCA_035648595.1 Tepidisphaeraceae bacterium | reverse complement strand
CTGTCGGGGTTGGGGATGGCAACGCCGGCCGGTGCGTAGAACACCGTGCCGCCGTCGGCGAGCCGCGCGACCAGTTTCAGCGATTTGTCGCCCAAGAGCGACATGCCGTTGAGCGTCGGCTTCACCTTCTGGGAGAGAAGTTGCCGCATGCGCGCCTGGGCCTCGGGGCCCTGGGCCTCAAGGAGTTTCTCGAGGATCGGCCAAATGCCCGAGCCATATTGCGAGAGCTCATCGTATGCTTTCTTGCGCACCTGCCCATCATCATCGCCGAGTTTCTCGACGAGCTTGGCGATGATCTCTTCCTTCACCGCCGTGCGCTGCAGCGTGTTGAAATCGAGCTGCACCGCGCCGCGGTCATCGACCGCCATCAGCAATACGGTGCCATCGCGCAGCGGCACCAAGTGCAAAATCCGCGCGGGCCAGCCGGCTTCGGGAGCCAAGTCGGTCCACGTTCCAAAGGCGGGGCGCGTGGCGGGATCGTCACCGACCGCTTCGATGTAGCGGGCCGCCCCCCGGCCGCCGGTTTTGCCATTCTCCCAGGGCATCCAGGCGACCACGCCCTGGTTATCCAACACAAAGCACGGCTCGGCCAGTGGCGCGGCGGGACGCGAACTGGGCCCAAACGGCGGCGCCAACTCCCGATACGATTCGCTCACTTCGGGAGAAAAACGGAAGATCGACACGCCGCGCGCCGATGGCACGATGACTTTTTCATTCCACGAAACCGCCTTCTCCCAGCGATAATCGCGCGCCTTGGGCAACGGCCGGCGTCCCTGTGCCGCCGAGATCACTTCATAACGGCCGTCGGTGGTGCGACAAACCAGATAGGGCGGCCACTCGCCGCTGTCGTCGGGCATCCAATGGACATACGCCACCCTCTCGCGCACGAGTTGAACATCGCAGTCCGCGTTCGGATCCGCCGCTTCCTTCAACACCTGCCCGGTTGGCGCGGCATCCGCGCGCGTGATCCACATTTGCGGGCTTGGAAGCCCCGATAGGTAAACCTGATCGTGCAACAGAATGTGCGCCGCCTGGGACAATTCCAGCGGAACGCCCAACGGCTGCGTCGCCGGAAACCCCGGATACGCCGCCCGGATCACATCCATATACGCCCGTGAAAACTTCGGCTTGGCAGCCGCGGCCCGCGTCGCCGGCCGCGCCGGTTTGGCCGGCGCCGGCTTAACCACCGGCGCGACGGCAATCACCGGCGTGCGATGCTTCCATGCGCGGATGCCCAGCGCCGCCGCGATGATCGCGATCAGTGCGATAGCAAAAATCCCGATCCGCCTGGAGGTGCCTGACGCCATGCCGCCCCATACCCTAACCGACGAATCCGCCGGAAGCGATGCGCGGATGATTCACGAACCATCCCGAGGTTGCACCCCGTTTAATGAGCATCGACCTCCGGTGCCCACGCTGGGGCACAGCGTACTCGCGCCGCCTCGCATTGGGAGCGCCGCCGCTGGTCGTGCAACCTCGCAAGCCGACCCGTGCAACATGCCTCCGCCTCACCCCCTCTGGCGGCCCCGAAAATAGGGGTCGTGCAACGCCGTGCAACATTTTGCAACCGTTTTGGAGACGTTGCATAGCAATGATTCGATACATCATCCTTCACCCATTCCGCCGCGAAATCCTGGCGGGCTCATGCTACAAAATGTGGCGCTCGAAAGCGGGTTAAAACACCTTGCAACTAAAGAGCACCGGGCGTAACGCTTGATCCACAATCCGCTTGCGCCTCCTCGTTTCCTCAGTGTCGGCCCGCGCGCCGCACGGGGGCGCACCCCCGTCTGAACCTCACTCCGTTGCGCGGTCCGCCGGCACATGGGAAATCGTCCGCCCGTGCATCACGCGCCGGCAGACGCACGACCGCCGATGCGGCAACCAAATTAACAAATCCGAAGCAGCGCCTGCAACATTTCCTCAACCGGCGGAAGATGGGAAAGAGGCGCCGTAGGGCAAGAGTGGTTTGGTTTGCCGGTTCGGGTGCCACCGGCAAGCCGCACGCGGCGTTGGCGGATGGCCACGTCCTCGCGGAAGAGAAGGCCGGAAGGGAAACTAAGTAGGGACGCATAAAGAGTCATGCAACTTTTTTGCCAAGCACGTCATCATGGTTGAACATGAATCCCATCTTCGCGCGATGGCCGTTGACGTGGCCGACGCCCAGACGGAACGCGGCGACCAGGTCGTCAAGGGTCTCGAACAGGACGTTGGCCAGCACCGTTCGTTTCAGGTGGCCCCAGAGCCGCTCGATCAGGTTCAGGCTCGGGCAGTACGGCGGCAGCCAGTAGACCT
>DASRLH010000331.1:0-13323 GCA_035648595.1 Tepidisphaeraceae bacterium | reverse complement strand
TCGGTGCTCAGTTCCAGCTTCTGGTCCAAGGGGGAAAAAGACGACCCGACAGGTCGTGCAGCGGTACCGCTCACGTTCCAGCCGAACCGTCCCGGCCCGGCTGACCAACTCCCGATCCTCTCGTTGCGTGAAGGGGATCAGGTCCCGCCTGCTGCTCCTGGGCGAACATCCGCTCCAACGCCTGCGCCGAGTGTTGCATCCACTCTTGGCGCAGCCGCTCGCGGTCCGACCCCGACATCGTTCCATGCGCTGCCATCCCTGGCTCCTTTCCAATCCGCGACAACCCCAACCCATCATCATATTAACTCATCCCCATGCAAAAGTCGACATGCACCCCAGGGCTTCATGATGCAGGTGATGGAGACGTACAATCCCGATGATGACGCCGACGCCCACCCTGGCGCGCCGCTCAAGCGGGACCTGATCACGCACGTGGCGATCGGCTCGATGACCGAGCATGATGGCGATGCGGTGATGCCGGCGTTGGACGACGCCGCCGCCCGCGGGATCAAGCCCCAGGAGTTGACGGCCGACACGCCTTACGGAACCCAGGACACACGCCAGGCGGCGTCCGTAGGCGTGGAACTGGTCTGCCCGACCCAGCCCCCGGCGGGCAGCCAACAGACGCCGCGAAAACTATCCCTCGAGCAGTTCATCCTGGATGAGGAGGGCCGAGTGAAAACATGCCCCGCGGGCCGCGCGCCGCTGTCGGGGCGTCACGAATGTCTGCCCCACCGACCCAAATAATCCCCTACTGCTCCACCTCCTTCACCCACGCCTCATGCAGACGAGTGAGCCGTTGCACCACGTCCGCGTGTTGCGCGGCGATGTTGTGGCGCTCGGTGGCATCAACCGCCATGTTGCTGAGGAAAATCTTGTCCGCACCCTCAAGCTTCTTGTTGTACGCAGTATCGTTGCCGTTGACGACCAGCTTCCAATCTCCTTGTCGCACCGCCCATTGGTTGCCCAGTTGCCAGTGGTAAACATCGTGCGGCGTCTTGGCATTCGGGTTTTCCAACAGGGGAATCAGGCTCTTTCCGTCGATGCGCCCGGCCGGCAATTTTGCGCCGCAGAACTGCGCGATGGTTGGAAACAAATCCACCGCCACCGCCAACTGATCGCGCGATTGGTTCACCGGCACACGCCCTGGAAAGCTGATGATGCACGGCACGCGGATGCCGCCTTCGAGAAGGCTGAACTTGGCCCCGCGATACGGCCCGGCGTTGCCGCCGCCGAAGTTGGCGCGCTCCTCAGTGCTATGGCCCTGATCGGGGAGAAAGATGATCAGCGTGTTGTCGCGCAGCTTCAATTCATCAAGCCTGGCGAGCACCTGCCCAACGGATTCATCCAGCGAAGATACCCACGCCGCGTAGGAACGGCGCGGCTCGTTGAGTTTCTCATAGCGCTTGCGCCATTTCGCGAAGCCCTGGATCGGGTAATGCGGGCAGTTGAACGCCAGCTCGATGAAGAAAGGACGCGAGTGGTTCTCATCGAGAAACCGCCGGGCCTCGCGCACGATGATGGCGGAGAAATGGGTGCCGCTTTCCCACAGTTCGTCGTTGTTGCGCCACAGATCGTGAATCGGCGGGCCGCTCCAGTAGAAGAAGTGCGAGTAGTTGTCGATGCACCCGCTGTGATGGCCGACAAATTCGTCGAATCCCTGCGCGTTGGGTTCGGTGGCGCGAGTGGTGCCCAGATGCCATTTGCCAAAGAGCGCGGTGCGATAGCCGGCGTCTTTCATGACCTGGGCGATGGTGATTTGCCCAAGCATGCCCGGCAGATCACGGCGCGACGGCGCCATGCCCGGCATCTGGGCGCGCTGCGGATACCGGCCCGTCAGGATGCTCGCCCGCGCCGGCGAGCAGACGCAGCTTGCCGCGTAAAACTGCGTGAAGCGCACCCCCCGCGACGCCAGCGAATCCAGGTTCGGCGTATCCAGATCCTTCGAGCCGTAGCAATTGAGATCGAGCGTTCCCTGATCGTCGGAAACAATCAGCAGCACGTTAGGCGGCCTGGGCGCTGTCGGCGCCGCGTTGGCGCCATTAAGCAATGGGAAAATGAGGATGCCCAGCAGCCCGCCGAGTCGCGCACATGGATGGTTCATGGATATCCATGAAAAAAAGAGCCCCGGGTGGGGTGGCCCGGGGCACAGGGCTCTCAACTTGGGGTTTCGTCCGGAGGGGAGGCCGGACGGTTGAGAGTTGGGGATCGGCGTCGGGAGCGCCTTGGTTACACATCCCGAAAAAAAAGACTCCGACGGCGTTTGCCTCCGGAGCCATCATCGCTCTGCTTCAATTCGATTTCACGTCGTTGCTGGCAGTCATCGCCAACCTTCACCCATAATGTACGCGTTAATTTAGCTAAAGGCAAATTATTATTGGGCAATGAACAGCGGCATAAACCCGTCATATACTCCAGCCGAACATACTCCTTATAGAGTCGGTATAAATTTCGGGCCCATTTGCGCACGAAGTAACTTGAAGCGGCGCGGGGCAGCGCGAGAGGGCTTGGTAAATCCCATGATGGCTGGATTTCTTGGACAGATTCCCACGCGGCTCTTCTCGGCAGACGAGGTGCTGGCCAACTACGTTTACGTTTTTTATGCCGCTTTCCTCGTGACCTTCGTATTCACGCCAGTGGTGCGGCAGATCGCGCTGCATTTCGGAATCATCGACTGGCCGGACCGGGCCCGGAAACTGCATGCCAAGCCAATTGCCTATCTGGGCGGGCTGGCGGTTTTTCTGGGTTGGCTTTGCGGGCTGGCCGTCGCGCAGTTTTTGGTTCTCCATCGCAGCGAGCCGGGTTGGCCCACGCATCACCCGGTTATTCCGTTCAGCATCGTGATGGGCGCGGTAATGATCGTGTTGCTGGGGCTGTGGGACGATGCCCATAACCTGCGGCCCTGGATGAAGATCACCGGGCAGATTTGTGCCGCCGCATTTTTGTTGGGCGATGGAGTCGGCGTCGAAGCCACCAAGCCGATGCTCGAACCCATCGCCCAGCGCGTTGCACGCTTCATCTGGGGGCCCAATACAACTCAGGTTTTCGTCCCTCAATGGCTGATCTATCTGACGAGCGGCATTTTGGTCATCGCGGTCGTGGTGGGATGTTGCAATGCATCAAACCTGATGGACGGGCTGGACGGCCTGTGCGGCGGAGTCACCGCGATCATCGCCCTGGGATTCCTCGTGGTCGCCACGCACCTGGCGATGGTGGGAGGAGGCATCAACACCAACTGGGATGCCGTCCGGGTCATCCTTGCCCTGGCGCTGCTTGGGGCTGTCCTGGGGTTCGTTCCCTTCAATTTTAACCCCGCCAATATTTTCATGGGCGACACGGGAAGCATGTTCCTGGGCTTTTCCTGCGCGACGATGATGATTCTGATCGCGCGCGATCAGTCGAAATGGTTTCTGGCGGCGATGGTGATGTTCGCCTTGCCGATCCTCGATACCTCATTGGCCTTTGCCCGCAGATGGGTCAACCGCCGGCCGCTGTTCAGCGCGGATCGCCAGCACATTCACCACCAGTTGCTGGCGCGCGGTTTCAGCGTGAAACAAACCGTGTTGATCAACTACGCGCTGGCGGTTTTTTTCGGCCTGATGGGCACCGCAATGCTCTTCATGCGAACGCGGTACGCCATCGCGTTTTATCTGGTGATTTTTGGGTCGCTTATTGTCGCCGCCTACAAGATGGGGATGGTGCATGAACGCGTCTGCCACGCCCAGGCATCGAGCATGGGCGAGCAGCGCGCCGAGGCTTTCGCGCCGGACATCGGCCCCTCCACGGTCATGGAAATCCACAGGGAGAAAGCAGGGCCGCCGACTGCCTCGGAGCGCGAGAAGCCCGATTCATGGGGAATGGCCGGTGTGGGGGCGTGAGGTCCGGCAAGCGCTGACTCGCCCGCGGCGATCATCGATCCAAATCAAGCTGCGAAAGAAACGGCGTGCCACTTCGAGCGTTCGGAGCGAACGCTGGCCACTTTGTTTACACCGCGCCTAACATACGCGTCGAGGACGCCGCGTCTACGTAGAAGCGACGTCCTCGTCGCCTTTTGCTGGCGCGTTGCCTGCTCGGAAGAAAAAGCGGCGGCCTTCGGCTCTGAGGCTCGATTCGATTGAGGCTCATCGAATTCAGGCGCGAAGAGGCACGCCGCCGCGACATGCGGCCTCTTTGACCCCAATACAATGGCACTCTTTCTCGTAACCCTCACGGCCTTTGTCGCATCCATCATCAACTCCGTCGCCGGGGGCGGCACGTTCCTTACTTTTCCCGCGCTCACGGGCTTTGGCCATCTCAATCAACGCGTGGCGAACATGACCAGCACCATCGGGCTATGGCCCGGATCGGCATCCTCGGTGGCGGCGGCATGGGCGGACTTTTCGCGCATCCCACGCGCCATGATGATCGCATTCTCCATCATCAGCCTGCTCGGCGGGGCCGCGGGCGCGGTGTTGCTGCGCACCACCTCGGAACATTCATTCGAACTGGTGATTCCCTGGCTGCTGGCGTTCGCGACGATCGTATTCGGCTTCAGCAAACCGATCGCCCGCTGGGCTGGCCGCCAGCACGGACGCCGGACCCTGGGTTGGACGGTGATCGTGGGAATCATTCAGGTCTTCGTCGCGGTGTACGGCGGATATTTCGGAGCGGGCATCGGCGTGTTGATGCTCGCCGGCCTTTCCTTTGCCGGCCTCGATGACATCCATCAGATGAACGCGCTCAAGGTCCTGCTCGCCACGCTCATCAACCTGGTGGCGGCGGTCATCTTTCTGTTCAGCCACGAAATTGATTGGAAGTATGCCGGCGCGATGGCGCTTGCCGCGATGGTCGGCGGGTTCCTGGGCATGTCCGTCGCGCGGCGCTCCCGCCCCGACCGCCTTCGCGCGATCATCCTCATCATCGGCACGGCACTCACGGGCGTCTATTTCGCGAAGAACTATCTTCATGCGTTCTGAATCGCAGTGCGCGACTTTCCAATCCCAGCCTCCTCGATTATTTTCCCCGCATGGTCAATATGGGAGAAACGTCGGCATCGAAATCCATTTGCCAGTATGGATCTCATGCGGCGGGCTTGGGGTTTCTGATGGTGATGGCGGGTTTCCATAGTTCGGCGTTTCTAGCGGCAGCAACCGCGCCGCTGCGTGCCGCATCTAATGGAGTAATCGCGGAACTACCCGCATCACCTCCGTTGGCGGACGTGCCGGCACACGATGAGTCGGGGCTGATGCTGACGATCAGCGAGGTTGGCAAGGACGCGGCGCACGCGCCGGCCCCGCCGGACGTGCATTCCGTGCGGATGCTGGCGATGTATGTGGCTAACGGCGCCGCGCCTTCGCCTTTCACGGCGCCCGGTCCCTTCCGGGCAACATTTGAAGGCGACATCAACATGCGGCTCCGCGATTTCCTCGCGTTTTTCGCGCAGGGTCGCGGCAAGCTCACAATCACGATCAACAGCAAGGCCGCGTTGAAAACCGCCGGCGACGATCTTTCGGCGCAAACGGGTAAACCCATCCGCCTGAACAAAGGCAAGAACCACCTGCTGGCGACATACGAAAGCCCTGCGGCGGGCGATGCCGCGTTGCGGGTTGTTCTGGGCGAGCCGCAATGCCTTGCCCGAGCCCCTCCCGCCGATGGTGCTCACGCACGCCGCCGACAACACCGCGCTTCGGAAAAGCCAGCGCGTGCGCGAAGGACGCTTTTTGATCGCGCAGTTCCGCTGCACCCGGTGCCACGCGGCAAAAGAGATTGTCGGGGAGGGTGATCCGCAAGCCATGCCGGAGTTGGCGATGGACGCGCCGTCGCTAAAAGGTGTCGGGGCCCGGCTCAACGCCGATTGGATGGCCGTGTGGATCAATAATCCGCGCTCGCTTTGGGCCGGATCGCACATGCCTCGCTTGTTCGCGGCAAAAGATGCGAAGGGCGTCCCCGCCTTCGACAACGACGGCCATCGACAATTCCAGGCTATCTGGAATTATCTGCTGGAAGGAAAGGCGATTGTGCCGCCGGCACAATGAGAGCACACACCCAACCATTCGATTCCTTCCTTGATGTTTCGGATTTCGGATTTTCATTTATCGCCTTCCCCAGAACGCCAGTCGGCGAATGCCCCGCGCGACTTTCCCGCGCAGGCGCAGGACGCGGATGCGAAGCTCAAGGCGTTGAAGCGAGGGGTCCTTGGGCTCGATCGCCAAACCCTTGCGAGCCCAGTCCATTGCCTCATCGAACTGGCGCAGATGCTCGTGGGCCAGGGCGAGATTGAAGAGGGTCATCAGGCTGGAATCATCGTACTTCAATGACTCCCGGCAGCTTGTTATTCCCTCTTCATAGCGGCCGGTAAGAAACTGCGCGACGGCCAGGTTTTGCCAGGCGGCCGGATTATGCGGCTCGATTTGCACAAGGCGCTTGAGACACGCGACAGCGGCGCGATTCTGGCCGTTGTCGGCCAGCAAATTGGCCAGGTCCATCAAAACCGACGGCTCCTGCGGGCGAAGCAGCACCTCGGCGCGAAGGTGCTTGCGCGCCTGCGATATTTCGCGCCGGCGGGAATAGAGCTCGCCCAAGCGCAGGTGCGCTCCCGGATAGGTGGGATCGAGTTGCAGGACGCGGGCGAACGCCTCGGCGGCCTCGACGTCGCGCCCGCCGCGCAAAAGCCATTGCCCGTGGCAAAAGTAGGGGGCGGGCTCTTCGGGCGCGAGCTCGATGGCCTGGCGGTATTTTTCGCCGGCTTCGTCCATCCGGGTCATTTCGCTGAGCAGATCGCCCAGATCGAGCAGCGTGTCGGTATTGCCGGGGTCCTGGCGAAGGCCGATCAGGTAGTGCTGCCGGGCCGCTTCCAGTTCGCCCTTGCCCCAGTACGCCTCGGCGATTCGCAGTTGCACTTCGGGATAATTCTCATCCAGATCGAGCGTCTTCTGCCAGCAGTAAATCGCCTTGTCAAATTGCTCGCGGTCGCGGAGGCTGCAGCCGATGTTGTAGTAGCAGTGCGGGCAGTGCTCCTTGTACAGCCGGGCGAGATAAAACATCTCCTCGGCTTTTTCGTGGTTGCCGGTGTCGCTGTAGGTGATGATTCGATGGCAGTAGGAAGGCTCGAAAGAGCAGTCAATCGCTTCCATCCGCTCGAAGGTCGCCAGGGCTTCCTTGAAGTTGCCGATGCGATGCAGATCGACGCCCAGGTGCTGCATGGCCTGCAGGTCGTTGGAATCGATGTCGATGGATTTGCGATAGGCGTCGATCGCCTCGTCGAAGCGCTCCATTTCGTCGAGCGTCAGGCCGATGTTGAAGAACCAGCCGCCGTTGTAGGGATTGATGGACGTGGCGGCGCGCAGCTCCTCGAGCGCCTCGTTCCAGCGGCGTTGCTCGAACAGCTCCTGTGCCTTCTCGACTCGTCGTTCGGCGTCGTCCCAATCGTTCATGGCAGCCAGCGGTTCAACGACAAAGGGAAACTCGACATTTAGACTTTACTAATTTACTAATCGTTACAACCCGTTGGCAAGGGGCTGCAGGCGGGAATTGCGAATTTTCATCATGAATTTTCATAACGGCCCAGGCCCCTGCGGAACAATTCGGCTTTTGGGGACCCCTTCCGTAATCGTATCACGGGCGTCTCGCCCGTGCGGAGGGCGCGGTAGTCAAGGAAACGATGTTCCCAATCTCAAACCACCATGCACGGGCGGGACGCCCGTGATACGTCGCGGTTACTCGCCCGGCTTTTGTCCGAGGCGGAAATACGGTAACTTTCCCAATGTTGGTGATCGTGCAGATGGAGGGGCGTTGCCGGCGGGCATTGGGCGCGGGCGGTCTCGGGCGGCGCGGGCCGGGTGATCCGCTGTCTGCCCGCACGGCATGCAAGGTGGTCTTACCGGCGCGGCAAAGGTTCGAGAGTGGCTGGCAAGCGGTGGATTAGAGCGGGACTGCTGACGGCGTGCGTTGCCGCGCTGCCGGTGCGCGCTGCGCCGGCGCAGTTGACCGGCCAACCCGCCGGCCCCAGCGCGCCGATCAGCATCCCCTCGCTGGTGCAGGGCGACATCAATCATCTGAAGAATGAGTTGATCGGCCGCGCGCCGGCCACGCGGCCCGGCGAAGAGGGGTCGATTCAACAGCGGCGCGACGAGGCGGCCTGCCGGCTCATGTCGCGCGCTTCGCCGGAGGCGCATGCCGTCTTGCTCAATGTTCTGCAAGACCCAGCCGCTTCGCACGAAGCGAAACTGGCAGTGGCCCGCGCGATCGCCGACGATCCCAATCCCGATGCGCGCTTCGTTGCGTCGTTGATGGGTTTGCTGGGCAATGACCGCGCCCTGTGCGATGCCGCCGCCCGCGCGCTGTCGCGATTCGGGAGCGATGCCCGCGCGCGGGCGCGGCTCATTTCCTTCGCGCGCGACGCGGACAATCCGGCCGCGATGCGGTCGGCCGTCATTCGCGCCATGGGCAATGTCGTCAGCCGCGACGTGGCGGACGCCCTTCTGACGATTCTCGGCGACACCAACCAGCTGACCGCCATTCAAACCGCTGCCGGCGATGCACTGCTCCAAATGACCGGTTTGACCAACAACGGCCATGATCCGGCGCGATGGCGCGCCTGGCAGCAGGCGAACTCGAGCAAGCCGGAGGTGGAGTGGCGTGCGGACGTGTTGACAACGCGGGATGAATATCTTTCCCGCCTGGGCCGCGATCAAGCCGCGTTCAATGTTGAATTGCGGGCGACGGTCAACGAGTTTTACGACAAGGCGGACCAGAAAACGAAATCCGACCTGGTGCTCCGGTTCCTCAGCTCCGCCGAGCCGCACATGCGGCAGATGGGCGTGGGATTGGTGGTTGATGCGCACAATAACGCGACGGCCTATCCTCCCGAGGCGCCAGCGCGGCTGCGCGAGCTAGTGGGGGACAGCGACGCGGACGTGCGACTGGCGGTGGCGCGGGCGATCAAGGCGCTCAATGACACGGGCGCGCTGGATGGGGTCCTGGCCCAACTCGCTCAGGAGCCCAGTGCCGCCGTGAGGGCCGCGTTGATCGATGCCCTCAAGCCGATGGGGAAGGTGCAGGCCGCCCCCGAGCTTCAAGGCCTGCTGCATGACCCGTCCATGACGGTGGCCACCCAGGCCGCCCAGGCCTTGCGGACGCTGGCGCCGGCCATCGCAAAGGACTCGACGCTCGCGCTCAACGTCGCCAATGAACTGTGGCAGGTGGGCAACGAGCGGGCCGGAGAGCAAGGCGGGGAAAATTTCCGCGCCGCCACTATCGAAGCGGTGGGGCCGCTCCACGATGTGGAACTGGCCGTCCCCCTGACGCAACTTCTCAATCCCAACGAGTCTGATCCCATTCGCTCTGCCGCGCTGCGGGCATTGGGCGAAATTGGCGAGCCACGCGCCGGCGCGGCGATCGCGCAATGGCTCAATCGGGAAACCTCGCCCAAGGTGCTGATCGACGGGCTTGATGCGCTGTCCGCCACCCGCTCCTTCGAGGATGCCGCTCCGACGCTCTACAAGTACATGAGCCCGCAGGTGGAGCCGGACAAAGCGGTTCGCGAGCGCGCGTGGTTGGATTATGAGAGCAAGCTGCCATCCGCCAGGAATGTGGAAGTGCTGACACAGGAAGCCGACCGCTTCCAAAATGATCCGGCGAAAAAGCTCATCGTCCTTCGCGCGCTCGATGATCGCCTGGCCAAGGACGCCATTGACGACACGTTGTCCCCCGCGGTGCGCAATGACCGTCTCCAGAGCCTGGCCTCCTTTCAACAAACCACCGGCCAGCTTGAGATGGAATTGGGCAATCCAACGAGTGCCGCGAATTACTTCCGCGATGCGCTGAACTACTGGCAGGAGAGACGGACCGCCAATCAAACGACAGTTACGCTGGTGCGGCAGCTATTGCAAGCATTTTTCGCGAGCCGGCAATATAACCAAGCCACACAGTTTGCCGCGAAGCAAATTGCCGCCGACCGTGCCCAGCAGACTGAAATGGGCCCCGCCATCCTCCACGATGGTGTTGAACCGCTGATGAATCAGGGCGTCCAAACCAGGAACCCCCAGAAATTGCGGGATGCCCAATCCCTCATCGACTCGGCCCTGGCGATGGATCCGCCGTTGGACATGAAATATCAGGACGATCTTCGCAGCTACCGCCAGGACATCGACAAGGCGCTGGCTTCGATGCCCAAACCGCAATAGCCCGATGCACAAAACCGCCGTCATAAACGCCGTTGGACTCACGCCCGCCCTGATCGGCCCGTTCACTCCTCGGCTCAAGGAGTTTGCCCGGCAGGGAAAGCTGGCTTCCATCGGATCGGTCCTGCCCGCGGTCACCACGAGCGTGCAATCCACCTATCTCACTGGCACATGGCCCGCAGAGCATGGCGCGGTCGGCAACGGCTGGTATTTCCGCGAAGAGCACGAGATCAAGTTCTGGCGGCAGTCCAACGCGCTGGTGCAGCGGCCTAAGATCTGGGAGAAAGCGCGCCAACTCGATCCCGCCTTCACCTGCGCCAATTTGTTCTGGTGGTACGCGATGTATTCGTCGGCGGATTACACCGTTACACCCCGGCCCATGTACCCCGCCGATGGGCGAAAAATGCCGGACGTATGGACGCATCCGCCGGACTTGCGATCGTCGCTGCAAGAGCAACTGGGCCAATTCCCGCTGTTCAATTTCTGGGGACCCAGGACCTCGATCAAGGCGACGCAGTGGATCGCGGACGCCGCCGTCGCGGTTGACGATCGATTCAATCCCACGCTTTCGCTGGTCTATCTGCCGCACCTGGATTATTGCCTGCAGCGAAATGGCCCCGACCCGGCCAAGAGCGAGGAAGACTTACGCGACCTGGACCGCGTGTGCGGCCAACTCATCGACCACTACTGCGCGGCGGGCGCCCGCATCATTATCCTTTCGGAGTATGGAATCACCGCCGTGTCACGCCCCGTGCATCTAAACCGCGTTCTGCGGGAGCATGGGCTGCTGGCGGTGCGGGATGAATTGGGCCGCGAGATTTTGGATGCCGGGGAGAGCCGGGCGTTTGCGGTTGCCGACCATCAGGTGGCGCACATTTACCTAAATGATCCGGCAACGCTGAATGGAGTCCGGCGGATTCTGGAACAAACGCCCGGCGTGGAGCGCGTGCTCGACGAAGCGGGCAAACGCGAATGGCATCTGGATCATCCCCGCGCCGGCGATCTGGTGGCGATCGCGCAGCCGGATGCGTGGTTCACGTATTACTACTGGCTCGAAGAGTCCCGCGCCCCGGACTTCGCCCACACCGTGGACATCCACCGAAAGCCCGGCTACGACCCCGCCGAGCTTTTCATCGATCCCACGCTCAGCGCCCCCATGGCTCGCGCGAGTTTCACGCTTTTCAAAAAGAAGCTCGGGTTCCGCACCCTGATGAAGCTGATTCCCACCGACGCCACTCTCGTGCGCGGTTCCCACGGCCGGCCCGCCGCATCGGCAAATGAAGGCCCGCTCCTTATGAGCGATCAACCGGCGCTGCTCGACTCGGAAAAGATACTGCCGACGGAAGTGTTCGGAACCATTTTGAAACACCTAACCTCGTAGGGTTCGCTTCAGCGAACGCTGTTCTTCCACCGCGGACACGGAGGCGCGTTCGCTGAAGCGAACCCTACAAAAATTAAGATCCGACGGACGTGCGTTTTGAATTTTCCGCGTTTCTTGCTTTTGAATTTGTTTCGGATTTCGTGCTTCGGATTTCGGATTTTCACCCTTCGCTTGGGTTGCGGTCCCAGCTAACGCCCGGTGCGTCTCAACGATTCATGCCTCTGAACTGCCCCTCGGCGAGCACCACGTTGTTGTATCGGAGCAGGGTTCCCTTGGCGCGCTCCAGGCGGGCGATGGCGACCTGGTAGCTGGCGATTGCCAGCGCTTCCTCGCGCTGTGCGTCGGCAAGCTGCGACTGGGCGTCGAGGAGCAATTGCACGAACGTCGGCGTCAGCGGCTCGCCGTTCTTTTGGCGCTGCTCGAGCGCCAGCAGCTCGTCGGCCTGTGCGAAGCGGGCATAACGGCGCGAGCCGATCTCGTTCCATGTGGTGTCGATTTCGTTAATGGCGGTTAGCACATCGAGCGCTACCTGGTCCACCAGGTTGGCATATTGCGTGATCGCCTGCAGGCGCTGGATCTGTGACCGGCGAAAAATGGCGCGGGCCTCGCGATTGCCCAGGGGCAGCTCGAACTGAAAACCCACCGACCAGGCCAACTGGCCCCGGTCAATGAACTGGTTGCTCAGGGCGATGCCGTTGTTCTCGGCGATGCCTTCCAGGCCGATCGAACCGACCAGGTCGAGCTTGGGCTGGGTATTGTTTAACGCCACCCGCTGGGCGATCGCGGCATCGTTGATGCGAAGCTGTTGCTGGCCCAGTTCAAATCGATTGAGAACGGCGGCGTCAATCTGGTCCTTCACCAGGAACTCGAGCTTGACCTCGGTGGGTTGGTCATAGGGCATGATGACCGCCGGGCCGGCCACCGGGAAGTTGGGGTCGTTCATCCGCCGCTTGATGTCATAGGAGATGTCGCGCAGCCGGGCGCGGGCGCGGATCAGCACCGCGCCGCGTGTCTCGACCGAAGCAATTGCCTGCGAGGTTTGCACGCGCGATACCGCGCCGCCCCGCTCGGACTGCTTGACGAGGATGTTGCGGGTGGCCTCCGTCTGCCGCAGCAGCCGTTCCTGGATTATTACTTCCTGCTCGGCCTCCTGGGATTGCCAATAGTCCTTCTCCAGTTCCGCGATGTTTTCCTCCAGCGCCTTGCGGAAATCCAGCACGCTGACCTGCTGGTCATTCTGGGCAATGGTGATGCGCGCCTGGTTGATTTCCGTGCCGAAGTTCCGCAGCAGCGGCTGGGTGAGCTGGAGCTTGAGCTGGTCGTCCCAGTAGTCGGCGTTTTGACGGCCGATGTTGCCGACGGAGGAGGCGGGATTCAGAATGATGTCGTTATATTGCGTCTGGTAGCTGAGCTGCACCTGCCCGCCGCTGGGCAGAAGCTGCTTGATCCCCGCCTCGGCGGTGTAAACATCGCCGCGCTCGATCCCGCTGAAAAGCACCTGCGTATCGAGCCGATCCACCTTGGCGTTCAGGTACGGCGTCGGATCGAACCGGGCCAGGGCTTCGAGGATGCGCGTCTTGGCGATTGCCGGATCGTAACCGGCCACTTGAACCTCCCGGCTGTACATCACCGAGCGCTGGATGATGTCCTGCAACGGCATGCGGACCACCAGGTCTTCGCGCAGTGCCGGGCCGGTGGATGCCCGCTTGGGACGCGGGAGCCTCACGTCCGGCGTGATCATCGGATTGGCCGTGTCGTCCTGGGCACCGGCGGGTTGGCTGG
>DASRLH010000330.1:0-3420 GCA_035648595.1 Tepidisphaeraceae bacterium | reverse complement strand
TCCGCGACGGACGTTGCGGTCCGAGGCGCGATCGGTCGTGGGCCGACTGCCGTGTCCGCATGACTCTGAGCGAGGCTCGTCGCCACGCAGGCACGACGACGAGCAGTAGAACCGTTTTTTGGTTTTTTGAACATACAAGGCCCAGAGGCGCAGAGAACATTCAAGCCGTTATAAACTGAACCGTAACAATTCCGCGATTGCAGAGTACGGGACAAACGGATCAGCTTGTGAACAAGCAGGAAGTACGAGGTCGTTGGCTCGGTCGCACCCATCTCCGCCTCTTCTCTGCGTCTCCGCGTCTCCGCGGTTAAATCTCCCAGTGGCGAGCCGTGCGTCATGTTTCAACAACATTGATCGAATTGATCTTAGTCGGCTGGCTCGGTCGGTCATTGCGGTCGCGCGGGGCCTTGACGATTTTTTCGACCACGTCCATCCCGCTGGTGACCTTGCCGAACGCGGTGTACTGGTTGTCGAGAAAACTGGCATCGCCGTGCACGATGAAAAACTGCGAGCCCGCGGAGTTGGGGTCATTCGATCGCGCCATCGAAAGCACGCCCGGCGTATGATTGCGGTTGTTGAATTCCGCGGGGATTTGGTAGCCCGGCCCGCCGGTGCCGGTGCCGGTGGGGTCGCCTCCCTGGACCATGAAGCCGGGGATGACACGGTGAAAGATCACGCCGTTGTAGAATCCCTCGCGGGCCAGAAAAATAAAGCTGTTGACGTGCAGGGGCGCGTCCTTGGGATACAGCTCGATCGCAATCTGCCCTTCGGTGGTGTCGATGGTTCCCGTGTATTTCTTGTTCGGATCGATCGTCATCTTCGGCGGCGCGGAATATTGCTTGGCCATGTTCATGCTCCTGTTGAATGTGACGGTAGGGTTAACGGGTTGAACGAAGTTGTCAACTGCAATTGCCCGGCAATTGTATCGGCGGTCAGCGATTCGACGCAAACCGCCCGCGCCACATCGAACGGCCCAACCCGCGTTCGCCGCAGTTCGGTGAGATATCCCCCGACGCCCAGCGCGACGCCGACATCGCGCGCGATCGCGCGAATATATGTTCCCCGCCCGCAATCAATGCGCACGCGCGCGAGCGGCCATTGATATTCCAACAATTCCGCCCCATACACCTTCACCCTCCGCGGCGTCAGTTGCACCGCCTGCCCCTTGCGGGCCAGATCATACGCCCGGCGTCCGCCCACTTTCAGCGCGCTAAACGCCGGCGGCCGCTGTAGGATTTCGCCGACAAAACGCGAGAGCGCATCGGCTACCGCCTCACTTGAAGGTACGAGCAATCCATCGCCAAACGGCTGTTCCGGCGAATCCAGGTCATCCGTCGCCGTCGTCGCCCCCAGCTTGATGGCGGCTTCATATTGCTTGGGCGCGTCCATCAACTGCTCGCAGAGTTTGGTGGATTTGCCCACCAGCAGCAGCAGCACCCCGGTCGCGAATGGATCGAGCGTGCCGGCATGCCCGATCTTCGTCCCGCGCACCAGCAACCGCTTCACCCGACCCACCATCCGCGCCGACGAAACGCCGGCAGGCTTGTCGAGGTTGATGATGCCGTGGGGTTTGCTCTCAGGTTCCATCGAGGCTTAGCATCGGGCCGGGAGGAGAAGACGTCAAAAGAACAGCGAAGCATTAGATGATGTTTGCTGAAGGGTCGGCATTGCGAAGGATGTCGGGCGTCGTTTGTGACACGGGCGTCCCGCCCGTGCGTGGCATTCCGGAATCAGGGAAGCGTCGTTTTTTCCAAGTCCGCGCCACTCGCACGGGCGGGACGCCCGTGTCACGCAAAACATTGCCCCTTCTGCCCGCCAATTCCCGTCATTTGCAACTTCTGAAGGTATTGCCGGATATTGAGCCATTCAGGCGGTACAGGTCCGAACCCAGCCCGGCGAGAATCTTGCCATCGCCCTGGAGAGCCAGCGCCGTCACGCGGGGATAAGCCGGCACGCTTGAGCCGGGGCTGTTGATCCCTTCAGGCGGAAGCTCGGTTACTCCGTCCGTGCCGAACGTCGAATCAAATCCCGCGCTGTCAGGGTTTGGTGGGGCGTCATTCGTGTCTGCCCCACCGTCCGCCAATGCCCCTCCCGGAAAAGGGCGCATACCCGCCCCAGGTGCGGTCCGGCGGCTGGTTCAGCGCCATTCGCAATTTCATTCCCGCGCGATATGCTTTCCTCATTCCTGTTTCGTGGGAGTTGACGGGCCGCGTTGGGCGAAGGGCATTATGGCTTGGGACGATGCGGAAATACTCAAATCGCTGAAAAAACTGCACAAGCAGGGGGCCGACCTTTCGTACAACGCGATGGCGCGAGAACACCAATCGCTCCTGTCGGCGTGTGCGTATCACTTCGACTCCTATAAGGCGGCGGTGCAGCAGGCGGGGATCGATTACGCCGGCGTCACCCGCCGGCCGCGCTGGACCAAGGCCGTCATCATTCCTTTGATTAAAAAAGCGAAGCGCGAGGGAGACGACCTGCATTGGTCTGCCGTCAGCAAGCGCCGCGATGAGTTGGGGAAGGCGGCGTTCGCGGCGCTGCAGCCGCGCCTCTTTGGCAGTTGGGACCGTGCCCTGACGGCGGCGGGCCTGGATGCCGACGACGTCAATATTTATCGAAAGTGGCGGAAGGAATCGATCACCCTGGAACTGCGCCAGCGCTCCCGCGAGCATGAGGCGTTAAACAGCGGCGCCATCCAGCGCGAAGACCCCGGCCTGCACGCCGCGGCCGTCCGCCACTTCGGCGGCTACGACGCCGCCCTCCTGGCCGCCAAGCTCGACCCGGCAAAGCTCCGCCAGCGCAAATCCTGGTCGAAGCGGGCGGTGAAGGACGCGCTCAAGGCCCGCCACGCCGCTGGCGAGCCGATGAACGACTCCATCGTCCGCCGCCAAAACCCCGCCCTCTACGGAGCCTGCGTCCGCCTCTACGGCGCATTTCATACCGCCCGCGCGGCGGCGGGAATTAAAGCCAAACCCTGAGGCGATTCGCGAGTGGGAAGAATTCACCACAAAGCCACAAAGAAGCTGAATTTGGATTTGATTCAAAACTGACGCCTGTAATTCAATTCGCTCAAAAGCTGCAAACTGCGAGAACGGATGGAATGGCGGCTGATTGGCTGCTTCGTGACTTTGTGCCTTTGTGGTTAATTCTTCCTTCTGCTTCCCAGGAACGCCGCGATCCGCCGCCTCACCCTTTCCACGTCTCCAAGCTCGCATTCCCAGATCGTCAGCACACCCCACCCCGCCCGCCGAAGCTGGCGGAGGCATCGCCGATCGCGCTTCGCGTTTCCCAACCGCTTGGCGTTCCAGTACGCCGCGTTTTGCACCGGCCCGATCCTGCCGTGCCGGCAGCCGTGCATGTGCCAGAAGCAGCCGTGGACGTTGATGATCTTGCGATGGCGGGGGAGGACGATGTCGGGGG
>DASRLH010000329.1:0-12904 GCA_035648595.1 Tepidisphaeraceae bacterium | reverse complement strand
AGCGCCGCCTTGCCGGGTTTTTCCGAGTCCATTTACGGCGGCCAAGCCGCATCGAGCAAAAAAATGTACGGCGAAAAAGAGCATCCGCTAATCGAGCAATTGAAGCGCGAGCACGAGGCGCGAGGCGTCCCGTCAGCGGCGACTGTCGCGGCGAAGACCGATCGCGCCCGCGCCGCCAGCGAGAAATATCACGACCTGAAAAACGCGCGTCCCGATTTGCATGTGGCCGGCGAGACCGAGTTGAGTTATGCCGACGCCAGCGAGCGAGAGAAACGATTGAAGGCGCATGGCTACGCGCTTTATGCGGCAAAAAAAGATTACGAAAGCGCCATGAGTGAGTTAGAGGAGGCGCTTCAAAAACGAGCGACCAGCAAAAACACCTACTAAACCGCCGGTTTCCGGCAAGGATTTGACAATGATAACCACCTATACAGACGCCGACTATGCCGACCCCGACGAGGTAGACGCCGCGCGAAAGCTGTATGGCTTGCCGCCGAAGAAACGCGATTACCCGCGCCCAGGCGAGCAGCAGGCCGATCCCAACGAAGTCGCAAGATTGCGGAAACTTTACGGGTTGCCGCCGAAGGAATGAATCACTGGAGCTCCAGGGCGGCGCGGTGTGTGCCGCGTTGCCCCAGCTTCCACCAACAGAGGAATCTCAAATGAGCAATTTACTGCAAGAACTTGAACAATCGCGCCTCGACATCATCGAGCGCGACAAGCAAGAGAAGGCCGGCGCTTTCAGCCGCCGTCGGGAGCAATATATCGAATTGCTGCGGCGATTCTTTAGTCCACAACCCGGCGACGCCGCGGCGCTGGCGACCGTCCTGGCCGACACCGGCTTTTCATCCGAGCGCGTCCAAGCCGACGCCGAGGCGGTGCGGGGGTGGGATCGCGCCATCAAGCAAAGCCTGCCTGATGAGCGCCGTGCCGAGCTTGAGCAGGCCGTCGCCGCAAAAGAGAAGTCGGCCAGCCCCGCGATCATCCAGGTTTTTGTGAAGTGGCTGGAAACAATCGGCCCCCTCGCGGCGCACGAAGTTTTCACACGTCAGTTCAAAGACAGGGAAGTGACGCCCAGCCTGTTGGAGTGGCACCGCGCCGCCGATGAGGCAATTGCGCCCTTCGCCGCCGCCGCCCAGGAGCGCGACAGCGCCATTAAATCCGATGACCGTGCGCGGGAGGCGCTGGGCCGCCTACGGGGAACCAAAGCGTCGGCCTGGTTATTCGATGAGGCGCTTCCACAGCCCGCCGTGGAAGAGCCGCAAGCCGTTTCTCCCGTCGTTGAGCCGCGTGTCCAGGTCAATGCCTTTGGTGAGAAGGTCGTCGCCCACGGGCAGCTTTTGCCGGCCTGAGTTTCCTGCGCCCGTCGTCCGGTTCACGCCCGGGCGTCGGGTTTGCTCAACGGAGTCACCATGAAAGACCAACATCGACAGGTATTGCAAGCCGAGATGCGCCACGGCGGCCGCGTCGCCATACCCGATCACGAATTGCTTGAGCTTTCAATTACAGAAATGATAAATCGCCGGCACGACATCAACACCCTCAAGCGCCAGTTGCTCGCAGTCGGCAGCTATTACGAGCGCGAACTTGTTTCATTGGCCGCGCGTTTTCACGGTTCACACCGAATCCAAAATTAACCCATACCGCCGGCCACGTCCGGCAGAAACAAAACATGACAGCAATAATCGAACAACCCAAAGCGCAAGCCGCGCCCGATCCTATTGTTCTGACGGGTACGGAGATTCAAATAGTGGCGGAACTATGCACGGCTGGTGCTGAAATTTCATGCAACACAGACGGAATATTTGAAATCGATTGCCCGCCGCAAACGAGGGATGGGGTTATCGAGGTGCTTGAGCGAAATAAAACACGAGAACAGGAGTTCCCACATGGCAATTAGCGTCATCCCATATCAGGTGCATCCGGCGGCGCGGGTCAGCCGCGTTCACACGCCGGGACAGCTCTACACCAAGTACGAGGTGGTAGAGGTCTACCTTGTGACGGGGCTGGACGACGGCATACCCAACGAAAGCGCGTTGGCGCTTGCGCGAACGCTGTCGGCCCAGGGCATACCGCGAGAAGGAACGCGGGCACCGGGGGAACCGGGACGGGCGGGGTCAATAGCGCTGCAATACGACACGCTCATCAATCCCGATTCAGATAACAGCGTTTACTTGCTGGTGACATACCGGAACCCGACGCCGGGATCCCCGGTGGGATTTACAGTATCCGATGACACGGTGTTGGTGCGCGAGCAAACAGAACTTCACCCGAAGGATAAATCTCCATTACTGGGATATTACCAAGCGGCGATGCCAACGATGCCCAACCCTCCGAGGGGAGTCGCTATGATTTTTACACCAGACAAGCCGGCACCCCCGGAAACGATACCGCTTTCCTTCCCGTTCAATCGCCCACTTCGGAAGGTAGTCATTTCCGGGTATGTCGTCGGCAAAGATTTAACTCCGGCTCGGGCCGCCGTTGGCAGCGTCAACGATTCGACGTGGCTCAATTTGGACGTTGGGTTTTGGCGCATGGATGAATTTCGGGCAGACGGGGTTATCGCCGGAAGCATCGTGAAGGTTACGGCTGGAATGACGACGCGCGTCAACGAGAATTGGATGCAATGGATGCCATTCCGTAGCCCGGACTTGGGGAGGCGTATCACGGTCGCCCAAAAGGACGTGGATGCCCTCAAGAAGCTCGGATACTTCTATGGGCAGGACCACTGCATAGGCCTCACTGTCGCCGGGCTACATCCCACAGTTAACTTTAAGAAGTTATTCGGGGTTGGATAGCTTCCACCGCCCATCACCGGCGGGATTCTGTTCGGTCATTCGTTTCCCGAGTTGAAGTATCCACACCATCCCGCGCGTGTCGATGAATTGCAATCGCGTTGCCCCAGGCGAACGATTCCCGCCCCGGCAATGCCCAAGGCAGGGCGAGCCGGCAAGACGCGGGAAAAGGGCATTGCGGGCGATTGTGTTGGTGCAGTTTGAATCCGCGACCTATTGTGACGGAATACGGCGCGGAAACTGCTAGTGCATTGTCACGCAATGATTTTGGGGTAAATCACTAGAGTTTTACCCGCATTTGGAAGCATGACAATGCACTAGAGTGGTTGCGCATTTACTTGAAGTGCATGCGCCAAAAACAAAAACTTCCTACCGGACGGCGAGTTAACATGTACAATGCACCCATGACCAGGGAAGAGAAGATTCTGGCCCCGATGTTTTTCTTCATGGCACTCTTCTTTTCTGTCGGGGCCGCTGTAAGTGCCGCCCAGCGTTATTCCAACATCCAGGCGTTCTGCGCTGTGATTGCAGGGCTCATGGCCGCGGCGATTGCGCCGCTAGCGATTCGGTCATTTTTTCCGTCCGAGAAACCGAAGACGCGCTTGCAGTCGAGGCGAGGTTTTCTTGGACAGCCCCTTGAGCCATGAGTTCGTCGATGACTTGGCTGATGGTTTTGGCTTTTCGCCTACGAACAAGCAAGATAATCATCACCACGAAACAAACCAGGGCACACACGACGAACAGCATGCGCCAAAAATCTGCGGGTATCCCGATCCATTCGTGAAATGTCGAGGTGACTAGCGCGGCAACTGCTGCGAGGAAAAGGCTGCCCGGAGCGATCCATGCTTGTCGCCCCTCCATCGTCTTTACGTGTTTTGTAAGGCATAATTCCACTTTGTCGCGCGTAATAACAATGAAGTCCTGAGTCACGTTGTACGTGACGCTCCTGGTGATCTCAAGAGACCTGGTGTCAAGCGTTATCCTCGCGCCAGCGGTTTCAAGCGGACTGGTACGCGATTTCTTTTGAGGGCTCATTATCCCACCTCTGGCGATGGAATCAATCCAATCACTCCCATCGCATGCAATGAAATGAAGCCGCATCGCATGCAGTAGGTGACCACGCAAGGAACGTTCTGGCCTCCGATGAGGGCGACTCCGACCTTCGGTGTTAACGGAAGGGCAACGTATCCATCGACTAGCCCAAACTGATTGTGGCCGCAGCGCGGGCACGGGATATTGGTAATCCCGTTTAGTTTTTCAGCGATTTTCTGTCGTTCGGAAGCGGGAATTGTTTCCGACAGAGGAGGAGGTGTATCGGCCATTTACGTAAATTAGTGGAGCAATCGTGAGCGGTCAAGCAGTTCGCCAATCCGTAAGGCATTGACACCGCCGCGCCCGAGGTTCACACCCTCCGTGGCCGGCCAGACTTTTCAATCTTGATCTTCACGCCCAGGACGCGAGCAAGCCGCTCGGCGGTATCCAAGCCAATCCCCCGTTCGCCCCCCATGAAGCGGCTGAGACTTACCTCGTGAATGCCGACCGCTTCCGCAATCTCACGACGTGAGCGCGAATCAGCGGCAACCGCCTTGCGTATTTCATCTTCCAGGCCCATTGTGACAGTATAGCCTGCAAGGTTAAGCAGTGTCAAAATAAATTTTTTATTTTGTTGTTGACTACTTAACCCGATAGGTTAAGATACTTCCATCGCTGGTGAACGTCACCGGCGAAAAGTTGGGCCGGCGGTGCTGAAAACACCCCGGCCCGTGGCAAACCCCTCTTTACAGGAGTCTGTGATGCAGAGCGTACTTTCCGATCTTGGCGTGTACAACCATGCCCCCGCCGCCCTGGCGGTTCCCGATCTTTCCCAGCAGCTTGAGCAACGCGGCTTGTGCTGCTTCCCGGATGAACTGCCCGGCTATGCCCAATGGGAACGCGACACCCACCGCGAGCCAACCGCCGATGAGGAAGCGGCCCATTACGCCAACTGGCAGCGGCAGCAGCGCCGCGAGCGTGCCGAGCTTCGGCAGGCGTCCATCGTGGCGAGCAAGGGCCGTGGCAACCGCCGGCACCGCGCCGGCCAACGCCGCAACCGTCGGGATCATTCCATTTCGTCCCTGCGAAGGTGGGAGTTTTATTTCCGGTCGCATATCGACCGCTGGTTCCGTCGCATGGGCGCCGCGGCGTAGTGCATCACTTGTCGGGCCCGAGCCGTCGCCTGTTCGGGGCGGTTCGGGATTTTCAATTCCGTTCCATCACTTCAATCGGAGCAATGACCATGAACACGAGCGCACGCCGCCACGCGCCCAATTTCGGCGAAGAGAAAGGCAGCGTTGAGGTATGCAACAAGCGCGTGAACGCAGAGCGAGCAAAGCGAAAGACGCGCGACTACCTCGACTTTTATGTTGGCAGGCGAGTCTATCGCCTGCGCATCGGGCGCGATGAGCCGATATACGAAGGCAAGCCCGCCTGCGCAGTAATCGACCCCAACAGCCTCGAAATAACGATGTCCCCACTCGTCGTAAAAGAGCACCGGCTTACGCTGCTTTTCCACGAGCTTGCGCACGCGCGAATCTGGAAAGACGGAATGCCGCAAGACGTGGAGAAACTTTGTGACCTCGTGGCGCTATGCGCCGCCGACGGGATGCGCTGTCTGGAACAGCAAGGTGGCGAGCAGGCATTGCTCGACATGCAGCGACCACGAATCAAACCCAAAAAACAACCCGCCTCGCGCCGCTAATCGGCTGAGGCGGTTCTGGATTCTCAATTCCCCTTCCATTCCATTTCACTTTCACTTGGAGCAACAAATATGAGCAAGAAAACCACAAAGACGCGAGGGGCCGCCATCAAAGCATCGTGGTGGAAGTCGCCGGACTATTCCATTTCCGTGATGCGCCAAACCGGAACCGAGCCCGATTTCCGGGACCTGCGATTCCTCATTACCGTTCACAACAAAGACACGCAGCACGATAGTTGTCCGATTTGCGTTATCGCGCCAATAGCTCACGCAAAATTAGCGGAACCTATTCGGAAAGAAACCCGCCGGCGAGAAGCGGCGCGCGCACGCTCTGGCAAGAAAGATTGCCGCCAATCCAGACCTGCTCGACCGGCCCATTCCCACCGTTACCGACTACCGTGCCGAATGCCATGCGCCGCCCCTCTTCCGCCTGCGCATCATCGGCGACTCGATGGCGCCGCGATGGCAAGACGGCGACCTGATAGAGTTTCGCATCCACCCAGCCGATGCGCCATTGCCCGTAGGCAAGGACGTGCATGTTAAACGCCCCGGCGGCGCCGCGACGTTCAAGAGGCTCGCCAGCTTCGACAAGGACGCCGGCGAACTGGTGCTCAAGTCCGCCAACGTCAAGTATCCCAACGAAATCCGCGTTGCCCTGGCCGACGTGGAACGGATCGGCGTTGCCCTTCACCGGCTCGTGGTGCCGCGAGGATGATCACCCCCAGGGGCGGCCCATCGAAAGGCGGGCCGTCTCTTTTGGCGCACGGCGGAGAGCAATTTGTTGATCCGCCGGCCCGACCGTACAATCACTGAACGCCGGTTGATCCCCGGCCCCACCCTGAAAGGTGCATCATGGCGAGCATCGGAAAAGACCCCAACGGATACCGCCGCATTCTCTTTGTGGCCGGCGACGGTTCACGCAAGACCATCCGGCTTGGCAAGGCCACGGCCAAGCAGGCGGAAGCCTTCAAGGTCAAGCTGGAGGCGTTGGCGACGGGGGCAATCACCGGAAGCATCGACGATGAGACGGCCCGTTGGCTGGCGGCGCTGGATGAGACCATGCACGCCCGGCTTGCGGCGGTGGGGCTGGCGAATGGACGCGAGCACGGCAAGACAAGTCTTGGCGACTTGATCGACGCATTCTTCGATCATCTACAAGTGAAGCCGATCACCCGGCTTGGCTATCAAACAACCAAGTCGGGATTACTTGAGCACTTCAAGGCGGCAACGCCGGCGGGAACGATTACCAGCCTGCAAGCCGATCAATGGCGGGCCAAGCTGAAAACCGATGGACTGGCCGAGGCGACCATCGGCAAGCGGATCAAGCTGGCCCGGCAAATCTTCAAGCAAGGCGTGCGGTGGAAGATGATCGGCGACAATCCCTTCGCCGACGTGAAGGCCGGCGCTTCCACCAACAAGGCCCGCCAGCGGTTCATTTCCGCCGCCGACGCCGCGAAGGTATTGGACGCCTGCCCGGATGCACAATGGCGTCTGCTGTTCGCCCTGAGCCGGTTTGCGGGGCTGCGCTGCCCATCCGAACACCTGGCGTTGACCTGGGCCGACGTGGATTGGGAACACAATCGTATCCGCGTCACTTGTTCCAAGACCGAACACCATGAAGGCCGCGGCGAGCGGTTCGTGCCGATCTTCCCTGAATTGCGCCCGCACCTTCTGGCGGCATTCGAGGAAGCCGAGCCGGGAAGCCAGTACGTCATAACCAAGGCCCGGCAGGCGGGCGTGAACCTGCGAACGCAATTCACCCGGATCATCCGCCGGGCCGGCCTGACCCCCTGGCCGAGATTGTTCCACAACCTGCGGGCAACCCGGCAGACGGAATTGAGCGAGACATTCCCGGCACACGTCGTTTGCCAGTGGATCGGCAACACCGAGCGCGTCGCGCAGAACCATTACTTGCAAACGACCGATGCCCACTTTGAGAAGGCCGTGGCGATGCTGGAAAGCCCCCATCCAAAAGCGGCACAGATTCCGGCACAGTACACGGCGGTAACGCAAGGTATTGACAAGAAACGGGATGGGGCGGAATTGCGAAATACGCTTGATTTACCGAGTGATACCGCGATATGCCATACCCTTACAAAACCCGAAATAGCAGCGACAGGACTCGAACCTGTGACCCGGGGCTTATGAATCCCCTGCTCTGCCAACTGAGCTACGCTGCCGACTCAAGCCGGCAAGATACCAATTATACGGCGTTTAACAAGGTCAGTGATGATTCAGCGGCAACATCAGGCGGCCCAATTCGTCTTGCTTGATTTTTTCCGAACTCTTAAGGGCGCCGATGCGCTCGCCGAGCCGGCGGGTGATGCGGGCGCCGGTGCGATCGAAACCCAGCTGCCGGGCGATTGCCCGCGTCAGGTCGTGCTCGGGGGTGGCGCCGTTCTCGTGAAGCAGGCGGATGGCCGTCGCATCGATCACGTCGGCGGGCGCTTCGTCGATGCTTGCGAATTGATGCTGCCGATGGTTCGTCTCGGGGGATGCCTTGGCGGGCGCGGGGGATCGGGCCGCCGGAGTTTGGGCGACGGCGGCTTGGGGCGCGGGGACCTGCGGCGCAGCAGGCTTGCCCTGGGAGGCGGCGGCCGTGGGAGGGGGCGCGTGCGCATCCTTGGCGATCGCGTATTGGGCGAGCACACGATCGATCTGCCGGCGCGGATTTCTCACCCAGTCGGTGGACCAGATTCGGCATAGCGTCCAGCCCAAGCCCTCGAGTACGGCTTGCCGCAGGCGGTCGCGATCCCTGGCCGTCGCGGAACTGTGGTAAGTTGCGCCATCGCACTCGATGCCAAGAACATAGTGTCCGGGATGTTCGGGGTTGATGAGCGCCAGGTCGATGCGGAAGCCGCCGCAACCCACTTGCGAACGCACTTGCAATCCCTCGGCGGCCAGCGCGCGGGACACATCCGCTTCAAAGTCTGAATCAAAGTCGCGGTCGCCAGCGTCGTGAAGTTCGGCGGCCAGCGCGATGGGGCCGCGCTGCGCGAAGTCCAGATACGCCCGCAACAGCCGCGCTCCCTGCGATGCGGTTTTTCGCAGGTCGATATCGTCGGCGCGGATGGAGCTGATGACCGTCACCTGCCGCTTGGCGCGGGTGACGGCGACGTTGAGGCGCCGCTCGCCGCCGGCTTTGTTCAGGGGGCCAAAGTTATGCGACAGCTTGCCGGCGGCGTCCTTGGCGTAATTGACGCTCAGGAAGATCACGTCGCGCTCATCGCCCTGAACGTTTTCCAGATTCTTGACTCCGAACGCCTCAGCCGCGCCTTCGGCGAAGAACTCGTCGAGGCCGGGATTCTTCTGTTTGAGCTTCTCGATCTCCTCGATCACGAGCATTTGCTGCGCGACGTTCATCGTAATGACGATGAGGGAAAGCTCCGGCGTTTGTCTGGCGTGCTGGATCACCAATTCCGCGGTTTTCAGGGCCTCGATTGGATTGACGCCCCCGCCGCTTCCGCCCTGCCAGCGGCCTTCGGTCACGTATTCCAGGCGCACGCCGCTGCTGCCTTCGACATCATGGCAGCTTGGGAATGTCACCAGCGTGTCGTGGTAGAAATGATGGTTTGAGAACGCGATGAGCGACTCGCGGCGGCTGCGGTAATGCCATTTGAGCTGCCGCCGGGGCATGCGCATCGTGACGCACAAATCGAGAATGCTCTCGAAATCTTTCGTGGACAGTTCCTCGGGGCCGTCGGCTTCGTCATCGGCGTCGGTGTCAATTTCACCGCCGGCGCGGTCGAAAAAGTTGGTTGGCGGCAACTGCTGTTGGTCGCCGGCCACCACGAGTTGCTTGCCGCGATAGATCGCGCAGATCGCATCGTGCGGGCGAACCTGCGACGCCTCGTCGAAGATCACCAGATCAAACGTCAGCGCCTCGGAGTTCATGAAAGTGCTGACCGCCAGAGGGCTCATCATCATGCACGGCTTGAGCTTGAGCAGCAGGGCCGGCATTTGCTTGAACAACTGGCGCAGCGGAAGATGCCGGCGTTTCTTGTTGGACTCGCGCAAAAGCACGCCGCGCTCCGAGGAAGCAGGCGCATCGCAGCTCCCCGCTTGCCAGGTACGATCGGCCAGCAGCGCCCCGCGAATGCGCTCGTGGCATTTCTCGATGGTCGCCAGATCGAGTTTGCGGAACTGATTGATGGCGGTTTCATGGCCGGCGAGATCGAAGCGCCCCAACGCCGGCTCGGACGCATAGACGGCATCCAGCCATTCGCGGCAAAAGCGCTTTGTAAACGCGCTGGCGGCCTGCTCGACGGTGAACGCGCCGTTAATCAATTCCGTGAGCATCGCGCCAAGCCCCAGGGAATCGAGGCGATCCTTGACCTCAAGATACCCAAGCCAATCCTGCAGCGCGTGCACATCCGCCGCCCGATCACGGAGCCATGCAATCAGATTCACTAGCGGAGCGGCGGCCGGCGTGATTCCGACGGAAACGTCCTGCTCGAAATCGAATACCCCGCGTGCGTAGGCCAGGCTCTGGAGGTATGCCGGAATGAGTGTGCTTCTGGCGGTCGTGAGGGCGGCGCGAAGTTGCTCACGAACGGCTTTCTCGGTCATGACGTTGACGAGATGAATTGGGACTTGCGGCGTTTTGTCGAGGATGGGTTTCAAGCGGTCGGCGGCGTCGGATTCGTATTCCCAGCCGTTGGCCTGCAATTCCAACGGAACCGAAATCTCCAGCCCGATTCCCGCGGCAGCGGCAACCGCCTGCGCGCGCAGCGCCTTGAGCGTGGCGAGCGCGCCGAATTGATTCTTCAAATCGGCGACGGCAACGTCAGCTCCCTCGACCAGAAAGCCGCACAGTTTTTCGATTTCCAGCCGCCGGGCGCGAATCGCGTTCTCGGCGTTCGCGATTGTTTGCTCAAGCTGCGCGGGCGCGACCGCATCCCATCGCTTGACGCCCGTGTTGGTGAGCGGCATATGATAAACTTCGTCGAGCCGATTCATCCCCGCTTTCAAATCTGCAAGCGCACCGGCCAGTTGCGTGGCGGCGTCACGCGCGGCTTGTTGATTCCCCTGCCCGTCCATTCCAAGCATTGCGATCAGCGACATGGGGATGGGCGACAGCGACTGCAACTGCGCCACGCGGCCCAGCGCGAGGCCCAATGCATCCCAGTCAAAGGCGGCTCCGGACTTCCATCCGATCCGCGCGGCGTGAGGCTGCACGGCTGCATTAAACGCGGCCTGGCGCCGGCGATGCGCCAGAAGCCGGGCGGCATCCTTCAGCAGCGCCTTGGGGGAGCGCGCGTGCGGCGACGCATAAAGCGAGGTGAACGCCGCGCGGCACTTTCGCCAACCCGGCAGCAGGCGGCGCAACCATGAGCCGTATCGGCAAATTTCCTGCAAAACTTCGACCGCTTGCGGATCGAACGCGCGATCCGCGAAGAGCCTGGAGAGCGATTCACGTTCGGCGGCAAGATCGTGTGCTTCATGTGTAAACTGCCCTACGCGCTCCTGCAACGCCTTGCGAGCCGGCTCGTCAAACCAGGATGCAGGGGCGCGCTCCACTTGCGACAAGAGCAGGGCGGCGGCACTGACGCGGCTCATGGCGTCGATCGGGAGCTTTTCGGCTTCACCCACGCGATGCAGCGCCGCCAGCGCCGCTTCCGCGCAAGCCGCGAGGCGTTGCGCAAGGCGGCGAAGTTGCGACAACTCTTCGGCGATCGCGTCCAAATGTTGGCCCAGTGGCCTGAGCTGGCTGCATGGATGCGGCGCGACGGCGTCCAGCCAAGGATCGGCCCCAACGACGCAATTCAACAATCCCAAATCAGCCTGATCGATCGCGGCGGTTGCATACGGAGCGACTTTCGATCGCACTTCCGCGAACCGTTTGGCGGTGCCGTGCAATGCGCGATACCCCGCGGCGATGGCGGGCGTGTTGCCGGTGAACCATGTGTTGGGCAAATCGGGGAGCGACACCGCCTGATCGGCCGCCATGAGCGCGGCGTCCAAATCTCCCAAGGCGGGCCGGGCTTCGAGGAACCCGAGAGTCGCAAGGCCCGCGAAGCCGATGACGCGATGATCGAGCGCATCCGCTAATTGCAAAAAGTGATGGCGGATGTCGTCCTCGAGCAGCATCGACCAAAGCCGGGGCTTGCACCCCCGCCACGAGTGAAGCGCGCTGGCGGCCAGGCACGCCCGCACATCGGAAATCGCCGCCACCGCCCGCTGCATCTGCGCCAGGCGCGCGGCATCAATCTTGGTGATCTCTTGTATTGCGCAGCGCGTATCGGGCGCGCCGGCGACGGCGGCCAGTCGGCCATGCATCGTGTAGGCGGATTGCCCTAGCGCAAAACGTGGAGCGTGCAGCGCGCGGGCATACGCGTTCAGTTCATTCCGCAGGCGCACCAATTCCAGGAAGTCCGCGTCGCGCGAGGCATACGTTTCCTGGCCAAGATTCAGGCTCTGCGCCAAGTGATCGATCACCTGCTTCTTGTTCGCTTTGTGGCTGTGAAGCTCCAGGCAAAAGTCGCCGAGCCTGGCGCCGTCGAGCCGATGTTTCACAACCTCAAGCGCGGCGGCCTTTTCGCTGACGAACAAAACGGTTTTTCCGCTCGCCAATGACTCGGCGATGATGTTGGCGATGGTCTGGCTTTTCCCCGTGCCAGGGGGCCCATCCAGGACCAAATGCGCGCCGGTTTTGACCGACTCGATCGCCAACTGCTGGGTGCTGTCGCAATCCAGAATATGATGCGTGTCGCGCGGCGATATTTGTTCGTCCAGGTCCATGCCCAGGCCAAGTCCATCGCCGGTGCGCAATGCGCCGTCGTCGCCGGCCACGGCGCGGCAAACGGGATGGCTTGCGATGGCGGCGGCGTTGGTCTCCAGGTCCTGCCACATCGCAATCTTCTGAAAGCCGAACGCGCCCAGCACGCATCGCTTCTGCACTTCCCATCGCGGATGATTCGCCACCGCCGCGCACAATGCGCTCAGATAATGACCGATGCCATCTGGATGTTCGGTGATGGCGTCATCCACCGGCGGAATCTCGATCTTGAAATCAGATCGCAGCAGTTCGTGCAGGCAGTAGTTCGGAATGACCTCGTCTTCGAAGGCCGCCAGTTGCCATTCGGAATCGGAGCTGGCGCGTTTGAGCCGGGCGGGCATGAGCAGAATGGGGGAAAGAACAGGCTCATCGCTGTCCTTGGATTCAAACCAGCGAAGCAGGCCGAAGGCGACGAACAGATTGTTGACGCCCTGTTCGGCCTGCGAGGTTTTGGCCGCCAGGGAAAGCCGGGTTAGCTTTCCGTCAAGGGCTTTGTCGGTAAGGCGGGTTAAAAGATGAGTCGGGCGGAGATTCGCGCTGGACCTGCACGAAGCGAGGAGAGCCTCCTCGTTGGGGGCGGCACAGCCGGTGGCAGGC
>DASRLH010000328.1:0-13974 GCA_035648595.1 Tepidisphaeraceae bacterium | reverse complement strand
ACCGGGCCATTGGAAGGCACAAATAACAAGATCAAAACCATGCAACGACAAGCATACGGCTTCCGAGACCCCGACTTCTTCAAACTTAAAATCTTCGCTTTACACGAAACTACCTACGCATTAGTCGGATGAACCTAAATTATCTTTGGAAATCCGATGGAACTACCGCCGGCACGTCGTTGATCGAAACATTCACGCGAGCGAGTGTCGGGCCCGCTCAGATGACCGCTTCAGGCGGCAAACTTTTTTTCAACGCGATGGGTTATTACGGATCGGGGCAATACGCCGCAAGCCCCGAGTTATTTGTCAGCGATGGCACACCGGCCGGCACCCTCGCGGTCACGACGTCGGTCGGCCCAGTCACCGGCGCGGCAGATCTGACGGACGTCAATGGCACGTTATTCTTCACTGGAGCGAATGGCCAGTTATGGAAATCCGATGGCACCCCCCAGGGCACCATGCAGGTGGCGACCTTCCCGCCGGGCGGCCTCGGCATACTTCACAACAGCCTGCAGAATGTGAACGGGACGTTGTATTTCCAAGGGCAGGATGCAGCCCATGGTGACGCGCTTTGGAAAACCGATGGCACGAACGCTGGCACAACCTGGATTACATCGAACTTCAACGGCGATCTGACTTATGCCAACGGCACGTTGTTTTTCGGGGGAATTGATAACTCCCATGGCCAGGAGCTATGGAAGACGGACGGCACGCCTGCGGGCACAATGATCGTCAAGGACATTGCCACGCTCGGCGCGATCGGCTCTGTTCCATATGATCTGACGGCATACAAAGGAGAACTCTATTTCTCCGCCGCGGATGACACCCACGGCGATGAGCTTTGGAAAAGCGATGGCACCGCCGCCGGAACCGTGATCGTGGATGACATTAATCCGGGTTTGGCCGATTCGTTTCCCCGGTCCCTCACGGTCTGCGGCGGCACGCTTTACTTCACCGCCGACGACGGAAAGCACGGAAACGAGTTATGGAAGACTGATGGTACCACTGCGGGCACGGTGATGGTGAAGGATATCAATCCAAGCCTCAGCAGCGGCAGGGACGGAACCGGCTCGACCCCACAGTTTCTCACCGACTCCAACGGCACGCTCTTTTTCAGCGCTAACGATGGATCGTACGGCCTTGGGGTCTGGAAGAGTGACGGCACCACTGCTGGCACCCAACGGCTTGTAAGTGTCGGCGGATCGAACACCGGGATCAACTTTTTACCGCAGACCACGTTGGGAGGCCGCTTTCTATTCATTGCAGATGATTACACCCACGGGCAGGAAGTATGGGCAAGCGACGGAACCCCTGCGGGAACCACGATGTTGCGGGATATCTGGCCCGGGCCCAATTCTTCGAACCCGCATAATTTTGTGAATGTTGGCGGAAAAGTTTTATTTGCTGCCACCGATACCACTCAAGGCACCCAGTTGTGGAGTACCGATGGCACTCCAGCCGGCACGTCGCTGCTCAGCGTGTTGACGAAATCGATTGAGGGAACGGATCCAGTCTATCTGTCGCCCGTTGGCGATCGTCTGTTGTTTTTCGCGGCTGGCGCTGGCGCAGGACTATGGTCCAGCGACGGCACGGCAGGTGGAACCGGCTTGATACAGGCAGGATCGTTTTCGAACGAGCCGCCGATTGTGGAAAATGGAACCCTTTACTTCGCAAGCGCCGGGAACCTCTGGAAGTCGGACGGCACCGCCGCGGGGACCGTCCTGATCAAATCGTTTCCCTCGGCTTGGATCAGCGACCTCACCCTGGCCAGTGGCCGCTTATTTTTCTCGAGTTCCGATGCAGCCACTGGCCAGGAGTTGTGGTGCAGCGATGGCACCGCTGCCGGGACTTATTTGGTCGCCGACCTGGCGCCCGGCGCCGCGTCATCCGATCCTCAAGACATTACCAACGTAAATGGTGAAATTTTCTTCCAGGCCAACGGTACGTTGTACAAAACCGATGGCAGCCTTGGTGGAACCATTGCGCTGACTGCCCCCGGAGCCATTGGTGGCGCAGTGGGTCAGCTTCCGACGATTGCGCTCGGCAACGATCTGCTCTTTGAGGCTGGCAGGACCGTCAGCGACCCGCGTATTTGGCGCAGTGATGGGACGACGGGAGGAACTTTCGAGCTTGACGCTTCAGCGAATCTGCGCCCCATAAGTAACTTTGCCGTGCTAAATGGGCTCGCTTATGTTGTCAGCCGAGACAGCGCCAGTCATTTCTGCCTTTACAAAACCGATGGCACGGACGCGGGCACTTCCCAGGTGTTTGACTTTGGGCCGACCCCATCTGAGGGAAATCTTTTTAATTTGAACGGTACACTGTATTTTGCCGGTCCCGGCGGGACTTCGCTTTGGAAAACCGACGGCACAACCGGCGGCACCGTGCAGATCATCTCATTCGCCCCCGGCGCCCGTAATGTCACAGACTTCATAAACGCGAATGGGACCTTGTACTTCCTGGATAATGACCACGTCTACACCAGCGACGGCACCACCGCTGGAACGATTCAGTTAGACGGTCAGCCGGCGCAGAGTTTTGAAATTGCGGAATTGGGAGACCAATTGTTCCTTTCGGCGCAGAGCGCCAATTATGGTTTGCAGTTGTGGGTTGATACGCCGCCCACCGCGCCTCACGCCCCGGCCGCCCCGGCCGGCCTCACTACGGTTGCCGTTTCCGGCGGCGAGGTGGACTTAAGCTGGGCCGCCAACGCTGGCGTGCTTTCATTTCAGATTCAGCGCAGCTCCGATCCGGCATTCGGGACAATTAATCAAAGCGTGACCCTCCGCGATCCGGCCGCCACCGGTTATGTCGATACGTCCGTGACGCCGGGAAAGGCCTACTACTACCGCGTTGCCGCCTCTAATCGCGGCGGGCAATCGCCTTTCGCGCCGGCCAATGCCGGCACTCCCGCCGCCCCGATTGCCCCATCGGCGCTGACGGCCTCCACTTTTCCCGACCACGTTGATCTGTCCTGGGCCAACAACGCCACCAACCAGACCGGCTTCCGCATTGATCGCAGCGCCACGAGCGACTTCGCGCATATCGACGCGACGTTCACCGTGCCCGCCGCCGTCACGAGCTTCAGCGACACGAGTGTTTCTTTCCTGAACAGTTATTACTATCGCGTCAGCGCGTTCAATGCGGCCGGGCCGTCCGGCGCCGTCGCGATCCGCGTAACCACGCCCGACCTCCCGCCCGCCAGCCTGGTGGCAACGCGTGTCTCGACAAGTGAAGTGGATTTGCAGTGGACCAACACGTCGACGACGGAAATCGGCTATCACATTCTGCGCGCGATTGCCGGCGGCACGCCCGTCGAATACCAGGATGTTTTCGCCGGGCAAACCAGCTACAACGATACCGCCGCGAACAACGACATTTCGTACAGCTATGTCATCGAGCAATATGGCGCGTACGGCGCCTCCGATTCGAGCGCGGCGACGTGCCTGAGTGTCGTCCCGCAGTTCACCACGCTGCTCAAGACGTTGCCCGATCTTTCCTTTCCGGAATCTTCGAGTTATCCCTCGAAGATCGTGATGTCCGGGGGCATCGGCTATTTCAGCGCACCCGATCAATCCAACCCCATGGGTCTGTGGCGCACCGATGGAACGGATTCCGGTACGTACCTCGTGAAAGCGATTCAGGCGGCCAGCAGCCAGTCGCAACTTTATGATCTGACGGACGTAAACGGGACTCTCTATTTCGTCGCGTCCGACCCCAACGCGCAGCAAAGCACCGCGCTTTGGAAAAGCGACGGCACCGCCGCCGGTACTGTCTTGGTCCGCGACCTGAGCCCGTCGTCCTCATATCCCAGCAGTATTCACGATTTGACCAATTTCAGCGGCACGCTTTACTTCCGCGGCGGCGGCCAGGAAAGCGGCGCGAAAGCTGATGCGCTCTGGAAAAGCGACGGCACCCTCGCCGGCACTGTGATCGTGAGTGACTTGCCACGGGGCGATGGATATCCCTACCAAAACCAGATGCTCAATGTGAACGGCAAGCTGTTCCTTGCCGCCGGCACAACCTCGGGCAGCGCGCTCTATGTCAGCGACGGCACCGCGGCGGGCACCACGCCAGTGCTACCCGGCGCGCCGGCCATGAGCATTCAGGATCTCACGGAGGTCGGCAACGGGGTCTATTTCCTCAATGCGACGACGGACCGCCTGTGGTATAGCGACGGCACCGCCGCCGGAACATTCGCGGTTCCGGGTTCCCCTGCCGTGCCTTTCTCGCAGTCCAGCGCCAACGATGCTCGTTTTACGGATGTGGGCGGAAAGCTGTTTTACACGGCATTTAGCGCCAGTGGGTTGCAGTTATGGACGAGTGACGGCACCGCGGCAGATACGCATGCGGTCGTGGATGTGCCGCCCAGCAGCAACGTCATGTTCATTGCCAACCTCAACGGCAAGGCCGTTTTCACCATTGAAGGCAGCGCCTCAAGCACCGTTGAAATCACCGATGGAACCGCTGCCGGGACGAGCGTAATCGGAACGTACGCCTCAGACCCGCAACCCACCAACATCTCGGAATTGGCTGTTTACGACGGCGCGGCTTATTACGCCTCTGAGCAGCCGGGCCAGAGATGGACACTTTATAAGAGCGACGGGACTCCCGGATCCGCCGCGCCGCTGGCCGTCTTCGCCGCGCTGCCCGCCAATTTCGCTATTGCCAATGGCACACTCACGTTCAGTGGGTATGTGGATTATACCGGCACCGAGCCTTGGCGCACCGATGGCACCGTGGCCGGCACCTACATGATCCACAACATTAGCTCTGAAACCTGGACCGCGCAGCCCGATTGGATGACCAATGTCAATGGAATGGTCTTTTTCGCTTCCGCGAGCTCGGTTCGCACCGGATCGTATAGCCTGAACGACTTGAGCCAGGATATATCCGCCGAGCTATGGAAGACCGACGGCACCGCCGCCGGGACACTCGAGCTGGCCTCGGTGGCCCCCAGCAATCTGGTCGGCGTCGGCAGTACGCTCTATTTCACGGGCGTCACGCAGGCCAGCGGAGCCGAGCTCTGGAAAAGCGACGGCACCGTCGCCGGCACCGTCATGGTCAAGGACATCGCTCCCGGCGCCGCATCGTCCCGCGCGATGCCGCTGGCAAATCTCAACGGCATCCTGCTCTTTGGCGTGCCGGTGGGCGGCGAATATCAACTCTGGCGCAGCGACGGCACCGATGCCGGCACATATCAGGTCTCGCCCGCGCTGCTGCATTTGTACTACAGCAGCGACGGTCAACCCGGCCCCGATTTTGTCGTGAGCGGCGGGGTGTTTTATTTCGTCAGCGGATCGGGCGGCAACGGCTATGAACTGTGGCGCAGCGACGGCACGTCCGCCGGCACTTCCATGGTCAGCGACATCGTCCCCGGCGCGGACAGCTCCAACCCAGCCGATTTTGTGAATGTCAACGGCACGCTCTATTTCACCGCTTTCGATGCAACGCAGACGAATGTGCACGATCTTTACAAGAGTGACGGCACGGCAGCCGGTACGGTGTCTGTCGCCGTCGTCGGTTCGGCGGTGCAATCCATTACTGACGTGAACGGCGAGGTTTTCTTTGTCGGACGGGATAATGCGCACGGAATGGAGCTGTGGAAAGTCGACAGCGCCGGAGGCGCGGGAATCGTACGCGACATTGTTCCAGGGAGTGGTGATTCTATCCCGCAAGATTTGACCGCGGTTGGCAATACGCTCTACTTCGTGGCACAAGACCCCACTGGTAATACCTTGTCGCTCTACAAGAGCGACGGGACCGCCGCCGGAACCGTGCCGGTGCGGTCATTCTTCAAATATGATATGATCCCGGTTTATCTGACCAACGGAAATGGCACGCTCTTCTACTCCGACGGCTTGCATCTCTGGAGTTCCGACGGCACGCTGGCCGGCACACAAAACGTGATGACCATCGCCGACCCGCTATCGATATCCCCGGTGACCTTCGCCGGAGCGCCGGATGTCGTTCTGGGAAATACCCTGCTGTTCAGTGCGTACAACAGCACGACCAGCGGGCGCGATCTGCGCTGGGTGACCACCGCGCCGCCGCTCCCGCCGGTCTCGCTGTCCGCCACCGCACCGGGCGGCACGGGCGGCACGCAGCCGGCGGGCGCGCCCGCGATCCGCGCGGCCGTTCATTTTTCCGCCACTACTCCCACCGCGACGCTGACCTGGCAGAATCCCGCCAACGCCAATGCCGTCGGGCTGATCGTCGATCGCAGCACCAACGCCGGCTTCACGGCCAACCTCATCAGCACATTTGAGCCCGCCGGCACAACGCGGTTCACGGACTCATCGCTGGTGCCCGGCACGCGCTATTATTACCGCGTGCGCGCGATCAACGGCGCGGGAATTACCGCTTCCAACGTGGTATGGGCGGTGGCCGACACCAGCGTGTACACCCTGACGGCGCATTGGGGCACGGGCGGCAGCGCGGTTCTCGCCACCGCCGCCGATGGGCTTCACCTGCTTCCCGCCGGGCGGACGACGGATGTGCCCTGGGCGGGCATCAGCAGTTTCCAGATCACGCTGGCCAACCCCGCCGCGTTTGCCGCCGGCGATGTGACGATCACCAGCGCGGCGGGCATCAACTATGGCCCGGTGACGATCAGTGGATCGGGCACGACGTTCACCATCACGCTGGCGCACCCGATCACCGCCGCCGACCGATTGACAATCACGATCGCCAACGCCGGCATCGCAACGCTCAGGCGCGAATTGGACGTTCTGCCCGGCGACATCAACGACGATGGAAAAGTCAGCTTCGCCGACTTCGTGGTTCTCTCCAACCACTTCGGCCAGACCTACGCCTCCAACGCCTGGAACGAGGGCGACGTGACCGGCGACGGCAAAGTCACCTTCGCGGATTTCGTGGCGCTCTCCAACGACTACGGCAAATCCCTCCCGGCCCTTGCGGCGGCCCCCGCGGCGCTGGTGCTTGCGGCAGCAAAGCCCAAAGCCGTGCCGCCTCGAACCAGCGTCATCCATGTAAAGAGCGGTCGATATGCGAAGTAATCGCTTTGGAAATCACGCGTCGACGAGCCCCTTTAGCCGCTGCCCATAGCGCCGCGTGCTTGCACAAATGCCAAGTCGTATGATCCGACGCATCTGCGCGCGATGGCCTTATCGGACGCTTCCGCCCCCGCTTTTCCCATTCCAACGCCGCCCGCGTTTTCAGCCGATAGTTGCATTAGACCGGCGCGCACCCGGCGAATTTCGGTCGATCTTCGGCGTATTTCCCCATGAACGAGCAACTGGCCCAACGCATCCGGCAATGTCCCAGCCTTCCGTCGCTGCCGGCGATTGCCTTGCAGGTACTGGAGTTGGCGCAGCGGCCGGATGTGGATATCGCGCAGATCGCCCGCACCCTCTCGCGCGATCCGGCGTTGTGCTCGCGCATTTTGCGCACCGTAAACTCCAGCTTCTATGGCCGCAGCCAGCATGTCAGCACCGTCAGCCATGCACTGGTGATTCTGGGATTGCAGGCGGTCAAGACACTGGTGCTGGGCTTCTCGCTGGTGGCCAATCTCGCCAAGGACAAATCCAAGGGATTCAACCATCTGGAATACTGGCGGCGGAGCATTTATTCAGCCACCGCCGCGCGCACGATTGCCGTGAAGATTCATCTGGTGCAGCAGGAGGAGGCGTTCCTCGCCGCCTTGCTGGAAGACATCGGAATGCTGGTGCTCGACCAGGTATTGGGTGCCGAGTATGGCGACATTCACGCCAAAGCCGCCACGCACAATGATCTGCCCGCCATCGAGCGCGAAGCGCTGGGAACCGATCACGCGGAGGTGGCGGGGCTGATGGCCGCGGAGTGGAAGCTGCCGCCCGTGCTCAGCGCGCCGATCGCGCAGCATCACACGCCGCAGGCCGTCACCGAGCCGGCCCTGAAGGCGGTGGTCGATCTGGTGCATCTGGCGGGGCGATGCGCGGATGTGTTTGTTGAGCCGGCCCCGGCGCCGGCCATCGCGGAAGTCCGCCGGCTGTGCGCGGCCCAGCATCAGATGAGCGAAGCGGATTGCGATGCCCTGCTCGCCGACATCGGCGCCCGCACCCGCGAGGCGGCGTCGCTCTTTGAAATCAACATCACCGGCACCCTCAGCTACGAGCAGATTCTCAAGAAGGCCAACGAAGCGCTGGTCGACATGACGCTGCAAACGCAGCAGCAGGCCAGCACGCTGGTCGTGCAGAACCAGAAGCTAAAACATGCCGCCACCACCGACGCCCTGACTGGGCTGGCCAACCGCGCCCAGTTCGACCGCATTTTGGCCGAGCAGTTCGAGGCGGCGGTCCGCGAGGGCAAGCCGCTGTCGCTGCTGATGCTCGATGTGGATCAATTCAAGTCCATCAACGACCGTCACGGCCATCCCGTGGGAGACAAAGTGCTCAGGGCCCTGGGCCAACTGCTCGGCACCGCCGCCCGCGCGCAGGATCTGGCGGCCCGGTACGGCGGCGAGGAGATGTGCCTGGTGCTGCCCAACACGCCGCGCGCGACGGCGATCGCGGTCGCCGAAAGAGTCCGCCGCGCCATCGCCGCCAGGCCCATCACATGCCCCGGCGTGCAGGTGCCGGTGACGGCGAGCATCGGCGTGGCGACCTTCGAGCCCGCCAGCCCCCTGCGCTCACCGTCGCATCTGCTCAAGGCCGCCGACTTGGCGGTTTACGCCGCCAAGCACGCCGGGCGCAATTGCGTCCGGGCGTTCACCATCAATCCCAGTGTACAGGCACTACGCCCTTCCACCGCCGCGTGAGGGGTACGCGAACGACCGTACGTCCTTTTGTGCTTGTCCGGTTTCTGTTGCACCGGCCGATCTACTCTCCTCTCCTGGTACGAGTGACGACGTCGCTTCTACGTAGCGCGCGAGCCGTTGGCGACTCGTGACGCTGCTTTCGGCCGAACCGTAGAAGCGGCGTCCCCGCCGCTTCCCTTCCTCCTCCGATTTTTCTCGTTCCCCAGGCAGATAAATGCTATGATCCATTCATGCGCTTCCTTCGACTCACGGCGGCCGCCGCGGCAATCTCCGTTTTAAGCGTATGCGTCGCACCAGCCATTCCTCCCGCGCCCACGACGCAGCCCTCGCGCATCACGGCGCCCACACCAACTACGAGGCGAACGCGCGGCACGCAGCCATCCGCCACGACGCAGCCGGCGCTCGCGCGGCTTGGGCCATCGACTCAGCCGGCCACGCGCCCGTCCACCACCCGCCCCATGCCGCCGCTCGAGCCGTTTCTCAAGCGGCTGGCCAGCGATCGCTGGCAGGATCGCCAGGACGCCGAGCAGGATCTCATCAAAATGGGCGAGGACGCCCGCCCCTTCATCGCCGAGCTTCGCAAGCGCGAGGCGGGTGATCGCGAGGTGCGCACGCGGCTCGAAGCCGCTCTTTCGCAAATCGACGACAACCGCGTGCTGGGGCCTTCGTTCATCACGCTGCATCTGAAGGATGCCACCGCCAGGACCGTGTTCGAGGAGTTGTCCAAACAGTGCTACGCGAAGTTTTCATCCTTTCCCGACAACCTGCTTGAGGAAAGCGGCCTGCCCAAGGTGACGATCGACGTGGATCGCCAGCCGTTCTGGACGGCCATGCGGCAGATCGCAACCAAGACCGGCATCGATCTCCAGCAATACAACGACGGCATGCGCCTGATGCGCGGCGGATTTCGCATGAACTCGCAATGGTCGGTCGTGCAGGGGCCGTTCCTCATCGTGCCAGTGCAATTGAATCGCTCGCAAACAATGATGCTCGCCAACGGCGGCGGAAGCAGCTCCAGCTTCTCCCTGCAAATGACGGCATACTCCGAGCCCAAGCTCCACGTCCTGAGCTCCAACTCGGCGGTCATCATCGACCAGGCCGTGGATGATGCCGGCAACTCGCTCATCGCCACCGGCATGGAAAATCGCGGCTACTACGGAGGCGGCGGCGGCTCCTGGAACCTCTACGCCCAGCTTCATTACCCCGATCATCCCGGCAAAAAAATCGCCCGCCTGCGCGGCCACGCCGCGTTCGTCATTCAGACCAAGAGCGAGAAGTTGCAAATCGACAATCTCAAAACCGTTCACGACAGCGCGCATGTGATCGGCGGGATGCCGGTGATCATCCACGAGATCAAAAAGAACGGCGACAACTGGGACCTTCGCCTCACCGCCAACGCCGGCACCACCCCCGATGCGTGGAACCAGCTTAACCAGAGCGTGCAAAACCGCCTGCAAATCCTCGACGCCCAGGGCCAGTCGCTGGATCATCGCGGCATGGGCAGCCGGGGCGAAAACAACAAAATCGAGTTCACCCTCACCTTCGCCGCCTCCGTCCGCCCCAACGATGGCCGCTCGTCCACGGAGCCCGTGAAGCTGATCTGGGACATCCCCACCGCCAGCAAGCAAATCTCGCTGCCGTTCGAGTTTAAGGATTTGCCGATGACGGCGAAATAGCTGAATTATACCATCCGATCTAAACGATATCATATCGACATAGACGTCGGCGATGCCGGGCCGGGGCTGTCGAACGCCACGTCACAATTTCCATCCCCTGTCCATTTCAGCAATAATAATTCGGTTGCGAACATCTCCGCGGCCACAAGGGCAATGTGCGCGGCTTTGCCTCCACGGCAAATTCTCAAAAAGGAGCCCCTTCATGACGTTTCCCATGGATCCATCCGGCGGCATTGCTGGCGGCGCGGCGGCGGCTTCGGCCAACGTGACGACCGACATCCCCTGCCGCAAATGCGGCTATAACCTGCGCGGAATGGCGGTCTCCGGCCGCTGCCCGGAATGTGGCACGCCGGTCGGCGTCTCCGTGCATGGCGATCTCCTGCGATTCTCCGACCCGGAGTTTGTGCTGACGCTTCGCAAGGGCGTGAGCCTGATTCTCTGGGGAATCCTGATCATGATCCTCGTGATGGTCATTGGCGCCATCGCCGGCGGGATGACCCGCGGCGCCAGCGCCTCGTCCCCTTATTTCAAGATACTGGGCCTGATCGGCTATCTGCCGATGCTCTGGGGCGCGTGGCTTTTGACAACGCCGGATCCCAGCGGCATCCGGGAGGATCGCTACGGCACGCCGCGCAAAATCATCCGATTCGCCCTGGCCGTGGGGGTGGCCAATTTTGTGCTGGGTTTTGCTATTGGCATCGCCGGCCCGCTGGCGCCCGCGATTTACGACATCCTGATCACGCTTTCCTTCCTGGCCTCGATCATCGGGCTGGTCGGCCAGTTCGCGCAGCTCTTTTACCTGCACAAGCTGGCCCTGCGCATTCCCGACCCCAGCCTCTCGGAGCGAGCGAGATTCCTGATGTGGGCCATCGGCATTTGCTATGGCCTGCTGTTGGTGCTGGGATTCATCATGCTGCTGACCATTCGAAACATCTCCACCGGACGTCCGGGAATGGGCGGCGCGGCGATGGGCGCGGGATGCTTCAGCGGCATACTGGGAATCGCCGTGATCGTCTTTGGCGTCATGTACATCTTCATGCTCGTGCGTTTTGGCCGCAGCTTCGATCAACAGGCGGCATTCGCCCGGCAACTCTGGGCCGGCGGCGCGGCGCCGCCGCCGGTGCCGCCCGTGGCGTAAAACAGGAACGGCGGCGTGAGCCGCAAATCGCGCCGCTCGATGCAGTCTGCCGACATCGAGCGCGCGATTGGGACCCATCCTTATGATGCCCAAAATCTACGCCGATTTTCAAAATGCCGACATTGAGGGGCGAGTTCGGCTCAACTGCAATGGGACTTTGAAAGACATAGCGCGCGAAAAACTGGAATTATCGCACGGGCTCGCGCTTGTCCTCTGTTCTGACGATGCCGACGCGAACGGGAATGCGGATGAGCTGCGCGCCATCGGCATTGTGGAATATTCTACGGATGAGAAAATCTGGGTCGCACGCGTCGATCCCACAACCCTGCATCACGCTTCGGAGGATCAAGGGATTAATCGCGTCCGGCACGCGGGATAGAAGGCTGAGATTGAGAATACCATGATTCCTCGACCGCCGCGCCATCGGCACGGGCGAGACGCCCGTGATACGAATCTGGAGGAATTCCGAGATCCGAATCCCCGAAACCCGAATCCCCGAAATCCGAATCCCCGAAATCCGAATGAATTGACATTCGGATTTCGGGGATTCGGATCTCGGATTTACCCGCCTCCTTAGCGGGCTTCGTCCGATGACCTCCCTTACTCTCGGTCGCCTTATCCGAAACATTCATTTCAGCGGCCTCGTCGTCGGCTCCGGCTTTGCCGCCGGCGGCGCCCACAGCGCCACGTCGCGGAATTGGCCGCCCTCTTTTTGCTGATCGGCATGACGCCCCGAGCCGTCGCCGGGGTAAAAGCCATACTGCGGCGAATCGACGCGATAGAACAACCCATCCTTCGAATTGCACCGCGAGTAAACCAGCGGCCGATCCGCTCCATCGGGCAACCCGCCCTTTACCAGCACATATCCCATGGGCCCCCATGCGTCTACCGGCGCGGCTGGTAAATATGCCTTGAGATCATCCAGCGACGCCGGCCACCGCGATTTCTCGAAACGAAACAGGTGGCACGCCAGCGACATCGCGGCGAGGTTGCGCTCCATTTGGACCCGACGAAGATGCGTACGAAAGGCCTCTTTCTGCTCCGGCTTGAGTTCGGCTTCATTTTTGTGGCCGAGCAGTTTCTGTAGGCGCGCGGCCGGATCATCGTTCGTGAACAGTCGGCGGACCAGAGCCTTGGCGGCATCAGCCTGTAGCCGATTATGGTCGCCGGCATCGGAGGTAATGGCGACCTGCGTCGTGATTACCTCCAGGCGGTTCAGCGCCGACGCTCGAACGCCGGCCGCAACGAGGTACTCAATGACCGGATCGGTTGGACCGGAATTCAACAAGTCGGCCAGATGCAGTTCATCACGGACATATTCGATCGCCTCGGCATCATCGCCTTGCAGGTGCTGGTAGAGCGCCGCGTCGGCGATTTCATTGGCGATGCCCCGGCACGCGTTGAGGTAGCGGGCCCCGTCGGTCGTGGGCCACCGCGCGGCGTTCATCGCCATGGCCTTGCGGGTCAGTGCCAGGGCCGGGGCGTTGTATGCAAACGATTCCTTCTCGAGCCCATGCCACTCGGCCGGAAACGGGGGAAAGCCCTGATAAGAAAGAGTTGACGAGGCGGGCGAACTAATCCCCTTGCGATCGCCCTCGGAAATGTGTGCCGCCGCATGTTTGTACAGCGGCCAGGCATCACCCGCCGGCTTGGTCGCCTGTGCCGGGGCGACGGAAGCGAAGCTTGCAATTGCCAATACGAAGATGATTCCGCGCATGCCGATCTCCTTGCTGTTCCATAGGACGGAACGGCAGGGAAGGGATTTCACTGGATCCGCAATTCTTTGCGTATACAGGCGACCGGTTGTGATCTGCCCATTCCGTGAGTTCGATGGAAGATCGCGCAGAGATGCAGAGACGCAAAGTCGCAAAGACAGCCCCAAAGTTGGCGGGGCGGTATTCGAACCACTCTTCAAAATGTGACTGTTTCAAAGTCAGCCAAATCGCGCGCGTATTCCAGCGCGGCAGCAATGTCGGCCAATTTTAGATCCGGAAATTGCTCGATGACTTCGCTGGTGGTCTTGCCCCATGCCAAATAGCCCAGCACCAGCGCAACAGGAATACGCGTCTCCCGAAAGCACGGCTTGCCGTGCAGCACATGGGAATCACGGACGATCCGATCTCGCCATTGTTCCTGCATTTGCGAGATTATAGCCGCGTGCCCTCTCCACGGGCGCAGCGCTTCGGGAAGCGACGAGGACGTCGCTTCTATGTATGGCGCGAGCCGCGTCGTAGAACGGTAAAGCTTCCGGCGGGCGAACTGTAGAAGCGGCGTCCCCGCCTCTTCTCTCCTGTTCGACAGAAGCCGTGCCGGCAAAGGGGAAGAAGCTCGCGACCGAAAACGTCACGCGCCCACATTGCTGGACGACTGCATCCAAAATAAAATCACGCTCCGCTTACCGC
>DASRLH010000327.1:0-7004 GCA_035648595.1 Tepidisphaeraceae bacterium | reverse complement strand
GGATGGCATTGTGCGGCAATTCTATGGTCACAGAGTGCGACTTCGCCATCTGGGACGAATGTTTGCAATGGGGGGGCCATCATGTGAATTAAAGCCGACAGACGTAGCGCTGGCGCCCGGGCAGAGGCGGTTGACATATTTATGCACCTAACGTATGATTATTCATATGAACAAGGTACGCACCACGCTTGTGCTTGAGAAGCAGCGATTGACAGAATTAAAGCGACTATCTATCTCCCAACAGCGGACGCTTACAAGCGTAGTTGACGAGTTTCTTCGGGAGGGGTTGGCACGCCACAGACGTCAGGTCTCCAAACCCAAAGCCATATCCCTTCCCTCTTACGATATGGGTCAGCCGAGGGTAAATCTTGCGGACCGCGAGCGTTTGTTCGACCTGATGGAGGGTTGATTGCGCCTCCTTATCGATACGAATATTCTGTTGTACGCTGTGAACAGAAAGGGCGCCGAGTATTCCAAAGCGCGCGCATTCCTTGATGCGCATCTCCGTAGCGGCGTGGGATGGTGCTTAACATGGCCCATTGTATATGAGTTCCTACGCGTCGCCACGCACCCACGGGTTTTTTCAACACCTTTGACCGTTGCACAGGCGGTCGCGTTCATTGCGGAATTACTGCAATCAGAGTCTCTGACTCTTCTAACACCAACAGAATTGCATTTCGAAACGCTCCGTCAGACGCTAAAGGAGATATCGTCGCCGGCAGGTAACATATTTCATGATATTGCCACTGCGGTCACGCTCCGCGAACATGGCGTGCCGACAATTGTGACCGCCGATGCGGATTTTCATCAGTTTCGTTTTCTGGGCGTACTCAACCCACTTGTCTCCGCCGAGAAATGAAAGCTGTCTTTCGGCGACGCGCGACACGGACTCACGCATGAAAAGCCCATTCCCCGGCATGGACCCCTACATCGAGCGCCACTGGCCGGATGTGCAAACGTCGCTGGTTGGGTCAGTGAGAACGCTATTGAATCAGCGGCTACCTGACGATTTGGCGGCTCGCGCCCAGGAGCGTGAGGGTATCGAGGAAGAGGCGCACGGCGAGCCGGCCGGGCGGGGGCGGCGGCGCGTCAACCATGTTGTGAATGAGCCGCTCACTGAGCGATTTGTCGAGATCATTGAAGCCCATGGCGACGGACGTTTAATCACTGTGATCGAGATGCTTAGCGTCGCCAATAAATTCGGCAAGGGACTTGAGGCATTCGTTCGCAAGCGCGAAGAGTTGTTGGAAGGGGGCGTAAATTTCGTCGAAATCGATCTACAGCGAGCCGGCGACTGGCGCCGCCTGCTGCATCCGCATGCATGTCCGGCCAGCGCGCAGGCGACATACCGGGGCGTAATTCGCATTCCATCCGACCCGCACGCGGCATATCTGCATCCGATACCGTTGCGGGAGCCGTTGCCCAATCTGAAAATACCGTTGCGCGCGGATGATCCGCCTTGCGAACTGCCGCTTCAATCGCTGGTCGAAGAGGCATATCTCACCGGGCGTTATGGTCGGACGATTGATTATCATATGCCCTGCGACCCGCCGCTTGAAGAGGCGGACGCGAAATGGGCAGATGAGCTGCTTCGTGCCGCGAGTCGGCGGTAGCACACGAATGAATACAAAATATTCGTGGCGATTTGCATTCCGTTGCGGCCATCCTCTCCCCCGATTTGCAGAGATTTCGTTGTTTTCTTCGCTTGGAATTATTTCGGATTTCGTGCTTCGGATTTCGGAGTTTCACCTTCACTTGGGTTGGTGGCCCAGTCCGCGGTGAAAGGTTACTCCGAGCGCTCCAATCGCAATTCCACCTGTCCATCGCGGATGCGGGCGGCGAAGGTGGGTTGGGGGAAGTTTGCGGGGCCGTGGACGACGTGGCCGTCACGCAGGTCGAAGATCGAATCGTGCCAGGGGCATTGGACACAGTTGCCTTCGACTTTGCCTTCGTCGAGCGGTCCACCCGCGTGGGAGCAGGTGGCGCCGATGGCGCGAATGGTGTTGCGTTCGCGGTAGAGCAGGACGGGCTTGCCCTCGACTTTGATGCGCTTTGGTTTTCGTTGCGGCAGTTGTGCCTCTGGCAGCACCGGCGTCCAGGTTTCCGGGCCTTCGAAGCGGTCGCGATGATCCACGCCGACCTTGTGCTTGTAGACGAGCATGCCGCCCAGCCATGCCGACACGCAGCTTAGTCCGATGGCGAGCGTGGAAAGCGCGACGCCGCGACGATGCCGGCCATTACGGCGATCGCGAATCGACAGGCCATACAGGGCAACGTTCACGATATTCATCGCCCCATGCACGGTCGCGGGGGTGGCGGCTTCTTCGGGAAAGGTCGAGAAATCGGCCAGGCCGGTGAGCAGCGTCGGGACGGCGGCGATAGTGCCGGCGAGGGCGAGTTGATCGCCGGTGCGCTGGAGAGCGCGCTGCCCGGTCACGGCGCCCAGGCCGTCGAAGACCGCGCCCAGCACCCAGGCGCCGATGGTGATGTCGGTAAGGACGGGATGCAGCGGATGGCCGAGCCATTTGCCGTGCAGTGCGTCGGCGACATGCCGGGCCGGCTCGCCGCCGGCCATGACGGCTTTATGAACCGCCAGCGAAACTTCCGTGCCCGCCTTGGCGACTGGGGACATGTCCTTGAGCATTTCCCGTTCCGCTTCTGGAGTGAGAAGTGTCATGGCGAGCCGGGCCGCAAATCGGGTGCCGGGGGGGGAAATTCCGAATTTCGAATACCCGAAATCCGAATGAAGAAAAGTTCAGCATTCCTCAATTTCACCTTGTTTCGGATTTCGGGTTTCGGGTTTCGGAATTGGTTGCGGGAGGAGCTCGCTTTGCAACATGGCGCCGTCCCGCTCTTCCCGCGGCCGGACATAGAGGTATTCGACGGCGCTTCCAATGGTCAAATTGATGGGAATGGCCAGCATCAATCCAGGGATGCCAAAAACCTTGGCCCAAAATACCACCGAAAATAGCGTGATGGCGGGGTGGATTTTTACCGCGCCTTTCATAATGAGCGGAAGAATCAGATAGGCTTCCAGTGACTGGATGCTGACGTAGGTAAGAATGACGCCGACCACCGCGCCATTACTTTGGCTGGCCGCAAAGAGCAGCGCCACGACGGCGGCAATGGCGGGGCCGACGGTGGGGACGATTTCCGCGAATCCCGCCAATAGCGCCAGCGGCAAGGCAAACTTGAGCCGGGCGATGGAGTACCCGATGCTCGATGCGGTGAAGACCACGCACATGCCCCCGATCGTCCCGACCATCCACCAGCGCAGACGCGACCCCAGGGCATCGAGCATCGCGCGAACCCTGGGCCGATGCGCCGGCGGAATGGTGCGCAACGCCGGCCACAGCAAGACGTCGCGCGGGCTGGCCAGAAGGAAAATCGACCCCACGAACACAAACGCGAGCCAAAGCAATATCGCCAACAACGCATCGCGCATGCTGATCAGGAAAAGCGAGCCGCGATCGGTCGTGAAGAAGCCGCCGATATCGCGCAGGAGTTCATCGCTGCTGAGGGGGGCTCCGATATTGATGCGCGTGCTCCAGCGATCGAGGAGTGAATCGAGGCTCGTTTTAGTTTCGGGCCAGCTTTTAAGCTGCCGTTGAATTGGGGCGGCTAGTGGGAGTGAAAGGGCCAGCAGCAATGCTCCCACGATGGCGATAAAGGCCAGGCCGATCAGCCCGGCGGCCACGCCGCGCGGCCCGCGGATGTACTGCAGGAGGGGTTGGAGGGCGCAGGACACAATCGCCGCCGCCAACACGCCCAGGGCGAGGGTGCTGACGGCGGTGAAAAATTCAATGAAGAGCGTAACCGCGACGGCAATTAAAAACAGCGAGGTCAGCCGGCGGACCCACGGCGGCAACTGAGGCGCATCGGACATGGAATCCAGAATAGGGCAACGATGCCTTCACCGCAAAATCTGGGCGGCGGAACGGAATTTACTGCTGACTATCAGCTAACACGCGCAATAGATTCCGCTCATTGAGGACATTGCGCAGGTCGTGGACCAAGTGGTCCATGTGAGTGGTGCCGAGCAATTCCATCAGGCGGGTTTGACGGTCGGCCAATTTGCCGCGTTCAGCGCGAAGACGTTCCAATTCCGCCCGCAACTCCAGAATATCGGCCTGAAGCGAAGCCAGTTGCGATGGGCTGGCTTGCTTATCAGCTTCCAAACCGGATGGGTCGTCCAATTGGCCGACAGCGCCACGGTCCATCGTGCGTGCGATTAAATTATGGGCTTCAATCCCCCGCTCCGGTGCTTGTAATTGCATCGTTTCAACCTTTAACGGCTAACGTCCCTGACCAAACCGCCATAACAGCTACGGAGAAGGTTTGGGGGAATAATTGGCTAAGGGAGTGCAAACGGCGTGCTAACGAGGGCTGTGAGAGGCGAGGGCGATTATGGCGCGGTTCGGTGGACAAGATTGCCTCCGGGGCTGTCGGGTGTCCGACGAAACGGCGGGACGCGCGTTCAGGGGGATATCGGTCGCCTTTGCACCGCCAATGCCCCAAGGCCCGCATATTCCAGGAAAGTGGATTGGCACGGGCGTCCGCCCGTGCGGATTGCATGGAAGACGGAAATTCCTGGGTTTTGCCTACCTTCCAGCCATCGGCACGGGCGGGGACGCCCGTGTCACTTTTCATGCAAACGGGTCGCTCGCGCTCGACAGGTTCTCAAAGCGCGTGGCCTTGTTGAGGAACGTGAGTTTGACCGTGCCCGTGGGGCCGTTGCGCTGCTTGGCGATGATGATTTCCGCGATGTTGTCCGGCTGGAAATCCGGCTCGCTCATGCGGTAGTAATCCTCGCGATGCAGAAGCATGATCACGTCGGCATCCTGCTCGATGCTCCCTGATTCTCGCAGGTCGCTCATGCGCGGACGATGTCCGTCACGGCCTTCGCTGGCGCGGTTCAGCTGCGAGAGAGCGATCACCGGGATGTTTAGTTCGCGCGCGACGGATTTGATGCCGCGCGAGATTTCGCTGATCTGCTGCTGGCGGTTCTCGGGGCCGGGGTTGTCCATGAGCTGCATGTAATCGATCATGATGCACTTGACATCATGCTGCAGCTTGAGCCGCCGCGCCTTGGCCCGCAATTCCAGGGGCGTGAGGCCCGGCGAATCATCCACCCAGATTGGCGCCTTGGCCAACTCGCCGACGACGTTGGCCAGATGCGCATACTCATGGGCCTGGAGCAATCCCTTGCGAAGCTTGTGGGCGTCGATCTGCCCCCGGCTGCACAGCAGCCGCTGCGCCAGTTGCTGCTTGCTCATTTCCAGCGAAAAGACACCGCAGGGAAGCCGGGTGTCGGCGGCGATGTGCTCGATAACATTCATGGCGATCGCGGTTTTCCCCATGCTCGGGCGGGCCGCGACAATGACCATTTCGCCGTTTTGCAGGCCATTGAGCATGTCGTCGAGTTCGAAGAATCCGGTTTCGACGCCGCGCTGGCCGCGGTTTTCGATCATCTCGAAGACTTCGTGAAGCACGTCCTCCATCGGCACCATCGCGCCGCTGACCTTCTTCTGTGCGATCTCAAAGATTTTCTTCTCGGCCTTGTCGAGCACCAGGTCGGCCTGCTCGTGGGGGGCGTAGGCGTCGCGCAGGATTTCGTTGCTGGCGGCGATCAACTGGCGCAGCAGCGATTTCTCCCGCACGATCCCCGCGTAATGCGCGCCGTGGGCGGCGGAGGGAACCTTGTTGAGAATCGCGCCCAGATAGCCGTCGCCGCCCACTTCCTCGTACAGCCCGCGCTTGCGCAATTCCTCGCGCAAAATCACGGCATCAATCGGGCGGTTCTGCTCGTAGAGCCGAAGCAGCACGTCGAAGATGATCTGGTGGTCGGCCTGGTAAAACGCCTCGCGATCCACGATCTGCACGACCTGCCCGACCATTTCCTTGTCGAGCATCATCGAAGCGAGCAGGCACATCTCCGATTCAATCGAGTGCGGCGGCAGCTTGTCGAATTGCCGGGCCAGCGAGGTATCCATCAACTGCGTCATCGGGCGTCCTTCCCTCCGAACAATATGCTAACAATTGTATCGGCCGGCAATGGTTCGGGCAATCAGTTTGCGAGGGGGGATTTGTACGCGAAGCGCGCGGCGGCGCGAAACGGAGGGGCTTACGCCGTCAACTTCTCCACCGGCCATGCACGCGGGGTGTTGAAAGCGGGGAATCACATGGGGAATTTGCGCAGAGATGCGGAGGCGCAAAGGCGCGGAGAAGCAAATGCGGGAGAAATGATTGGGGTGAAGACTAAATGAGAAATCGCGCTTGTTTGCGCCGCTCGGCGCGACGCTGTTCCGGTGTCCCTACGCGTTTTCCTCTCCCTCGGCGGGCTGCTGCTGGGCCTTATTGTAAGCCTCCATCGCGGTCTTGCTCTCCGCGTCGGCGTGCACCCACACCTTGATATCCGTCGCCAAATCCTCGGCGAACTTGATGCGCACCGCATAGTCGCTCACGCGATCGAGGCGGCCGGGCAGGGAGATATCCTCGGCAATCACGTTGAATCCCTGGGTCTGGAGTTGCTTGGCGATGTCGGTTGCGGTCACGGAGCCGAACAGGTGGCCCTGCTCGTTGGTGCGGCGTTCCAGATGCACCTCGACCGCCGCCAACTGCTGGATCATCCGCTCCTGCTGCTCGCGGCGATCGCGCTCCTGCTTCTCGATTTCCTTGCGCTTGGCTTCGACCTTCTTGACGTTGTTAGCCGTCGGCTCGACGGCCAGTTCCTTGGGGAGGAGGAAGTTGCGGGCGTAGCCGGGGGAGACTTCGACGATGTCGCCGACGCGCCCGACGTTCTTGATGGATTCTTTCAACAGGAGTTTCACGTTTGCCATTGTTTTCTCTTTGTCAGTTGTCAGTTGTCAGTTGTCAGTTGTCAGTTGTGGAATGTTGGTGGTTGGTTGTGGGTCGCCGGTGATCGACGCCGTCTATTTGGCGGTAGCGGGATGAACACGGGGGCTCATGTGTTAAAAGGGGATATCGTCTTCCTTGAATTGTTG
>DASRLH010000326.1:0-4734 GCA_035648595.1 Tepidisphaeraceae bacterium | reverse complement strand
ACCACCGGGCCATTGGAAGGCACAAATAACAAGATCAAAACCATGCAACGACAAGCATACGGCTTCCGAGACCCCGACTTCTTCAAACTTAAAATCTTCGCTTTACACGAAACTACCTACGCATTAGTCGGATGAACCAATAATATCTCCATCCGGCTCCCCGGGAACCGGGAAACTGACTGTGCGATCTTCGGTCCTCCACCCACGTTCCGCTCGAGTATGAAATCCAAAGCCCAAACGGTTGGCGTCGACTGCCGGCCAGTCGTCGATTGCGCCCCGCAACTGCCGCCTCGCTGATATGATCGACCACCCGGCGGGACCATCCGAAAAATCAGTCCTGGTAAAATCCCGGAAATATGCAATGAGTCCGCTATCCACCACGACATCTTGCGTCGATCGCATTTCAAACGTTGAACCCAACACACGTTCATGCTTAATCCCCAATACAAGAATCGATTTACAACTCATCGCCCAAAGCGCGCACGTCGCCACACACAGCACCAGCGACAGCACGGATATCAACGTAATGAAATGGCGGCGTATCATGGCGTCATACCGTCAATGACCCAACGAAACTCCCGCTTCCGGCTTCCTTTTCGCAGGATGGGTTTGCCGCCCGCACTCGGGGCAACGATCTGGAGAAGCGCGAAGGTCATAGCCGCAGGACAAACAGCAGCCGTCACGACTCTGTCGCTTGCGTCTGGCATACTTGCGAAATTGAATGATGGGGAGGATCGACAGGAGTAGCAACGGCAGCCACAGCGGGACCACCAGGCCGCGGTAAGTCTCGCTAACGGCGTTGTAGTATTGTGGCGCCTCGAGGTATGTTAGATTCTTATATCCGAATCCCCACCCATTCGCATATTTCAAGGCCACGGGGCTATCAAGTTGATTCAGGGGAAGCCGACGCAATCGAATCTTTGACCATTCCCCGTTAACGCCAACGGAAAGGTTGGATCTAGAGTCAGTTCGCAAATACCCAATACAGCCGCGATACAGCGAGAGATTTGTCCACATATGGTTAAAGCCCGTTGCCATCGGCTGAACGCGCACCCAGTCGAGCGTTGCAAGAGCCCCATAACTTGTCGCCCAAAGCGCAAAAATTGGCGCCCATAGCACCAATGAAAACATGGACGTCCATGGGAACCGGCAGTAAACGCGATCGGACTCTCGTCTGCGTTTGCGACATTCCCAAAACAAGATCGTGGGTAGAATCATCAGAAGAAGCGACGGCAACCACAGGGGGAAAACAATGCGCCGTTCCCGGTCGCTCGTCGAATCCTGGTACCCGCCGCCTCTCCCGACGCGAAATGAGCTTTCATGGGCAAAGCCAAGGCGATTGGCAAAGTCAGCGGCATAAACATCTTGCCCGCGCGGTTCCCATTGCGCTCTAATCGTCGACCATTCGGTCGAACCGATCCGCGGCAAATCGTATTTGGAAACATTCTGGTAATACCCGACGCAGCCGCGATCCACTTCAAGAATTGTCCATATTTCATCATACCCCTGCCGGGTAAGCCTCTCATGCACCAAATCTAATTTCGCACTCGAACGATAACTCGTGGCCCACAGCGCGCAACTTGCCGCGCACAGCACCAGCGACAGCACGGACATCAACATAAAAGCTCGGCTGCGCACAAGGGCATCATACACCTCGCAACCCGATTCAGCGAGAGATATCAGTGCGTTGCCGCCTGGCATGGTTGCCTGATCGTGCCGTTATGAGCAGGATTTGACCTTTTCAGGTGTCTGGTCGATAATGCGCCTGGAAAACTCGATGCGCAATCGCAGACCCCGAAAAACTCCTCCTCAGGCGGCAAGCCGATCCACACGCGGAAAGTCCCTTGGCGTATCCAAACAGCCTTTCGTCCCCTGCATGGGTCCAATTCCAATGGACGCCGACGGATGGCGGGCGCTCGTCGCGATGATCGAAGAAGGGCGCGGTCCCAACGCCGCCCTTCGCCGCGCCGGCGCCGCCTTGTATCGTCTGATCAAGTAGCCTGTTTCGCACACGTTTTCCCTCTCCCGGTACTCCGGGGGAGGTAGGGTGGGGGTCTTGTTTCCTCGGTCCCGCGGAGAATGAACCCCCACCCCAACCCTCCCCCGGAGTACCGGGAGAGGGGGTACTGCTCCCCGAAACTATCTCGCACGCATTCCCGCCTCATCCGCTCCCCATTCGTGTCCATTCGCGTCCATTCGTGGCAAAATTCTTCGCCGCACACCCGTCACCACCCCCCATGAAAACCAAACGCTTCCGCAATATCGTACACCACGCCGCCACCGGCCTGCGCATTCCCGAGGCCCTGGCCCGGAAGATCGACGCCCTCTCCGCCGGCCTGCCCGCCGACTTCACCTATCGGCGGGTGGCGCGCAAGAGCGACTCGCTGTCGCTCGACGCCGGAGAGCGCACCGATGTCTCTGTCATTACCACCGACGCCGTGGATCGCGACGGCGAATGTATCATCCCCGCCGGCGGCGACTGGTCCACCTACAACCGCGTCGTCACCTTCGCCCATCGCTACGACCAACTCCCCGTCGGCAGCAACTGGTGGATCCGCCCCAAGGGCACGGCTCTCATCGCCAAGACTCACTACCCGCCCAAACCTACCGATTGGGGCGACGCCGCCTGGTTCCCCTCGGCGATCCTCCACCTGATGCAGCAACCGGTGCCCACCTGCACCGGCAAAAGCATCGGCTTCCTCCCATTGAACGTGCGCACCGCCACCAGTGACGAAATCGCCCGCCGCCCCGAACTGCGCGGCATCCGCATCATCGACCAATGGGTAGGCATCGAATACGCGGTGGTGCCGGTGCCGTGCAATCCGCAGGCACAGATGCAGGCGGTCGCCAAGGGGCTGGAAATGGGAATCATCGATGAGAGGCTGCGGGATTTGATCGCGGAGTCGGCGAAGGATTTCGCTTCCATAGCGAATCCGCGGCGGATATCGCGCGATCAGATCCGCCGGCAGGTGCTGCGTCACATCCATGAAGCCTACGCCCAGATGACAGGCCGCGTTTGAAACGGAGTCGAACACCGCCGTCGTATCACGGGCGTCTCGCCCGTGCCGGTTGCTTTCAAATTCGGAAAACCGCGGGATTTGCCAGCTTTGGCGCCATCGGCACGGGCGAGACGCCCGTGATACGTTGACGCCATCGGAGCCTTTGCGCATCCACCTTACATCAAAATCGCGACGTAGCCGTCAGGAGAAATCCGCCGAAGTGCGCGATCCCACGCATTGGGAGTTCGTCGCTCACGCGCCCCTCTCTCCGGAGACGCCAGTCGCAACCTCAGGGCAGGCGCGTGCCTCCTCTAACCTCAACCCAAGGAAACACCAAATGAAACACAACGCATCATCGACCCTTCCCCCAACCTCGGACGCATCCGATGCGTCCCAGGAACCCAACGATGAATCCCTCTCCGACCTCATCCAGTCCGCCGTCTCCGACGGCTTTGCCGCCCTGCGAAAGGAGCTGGCTCCCGCGAGGAGGTTCTCCAATCCCGCCGACGCCCCCGAGCCGCGTATCCCGGCCAACGTCAAGCGGTATAGCGCGCTCAAGCACTTTTCCGGCGCCGATGCCGACGAGCGGGCGTATCGGTTTGGGATGTTCTGCCTGGGCGTTTATGGCCGCAAGATGGGGCTGGACTTCTGCCAACGGCAGGGCATTCCCCTTATCGACGGCGGCGGCGATTCCATCTCCACCAAGACCAGCCGGGAGAACCTCAATACCAGCTCCGGCTTCCTCATTCCCGATGAGTTTCAAAATGACCTCATCGACCTGCGCGAAAAGTACGGCGTCTTCCGCCAGACCGCGCGCATCGTGCCGATGGCTTCCGATACGCGCTCCGATCCTCGCCGCGTGAACGGAGTGACGGCCTACTTCGCCGGCGAAAGTACCTCCGCCAGCCTCAGGGACAAGACCTGGGATCGCGTCCGGCTCACCGCCAAGAAGCTCATGGTGCTCACCAAGTACAGCAATGAGCTCAACGAAGACGCGGTACTCAATATAGGGGATGACCTGGCCGGCGAGATCGCCTACGCCTTTGCCCTCAAGGAAGACCAGTGCGGCTTCCTTGGCGACGGCACCAGTACCTACGGCGGAATTATCGGCGTCAACACCGCCCTGCGCAATGTCGATCCCACCATCGCCAACATCGCCGGATTGGTAGTCTCCAGCGGCACCGGCTTCGCGTCCAACTACAACGGCATCGCCCTGTCCGACTTCAACAAGGTCGTCGCGACGCTGCCGGAATACGCGGACGTGCCCGGCGACACCCAGTGGATTTGCAGCAAGTTCTTCTGGGGCTCGGTGATGCAGCGCCTCGCCGTCGCCGCCGGCGGCAACCGCGTCTCCAACATCATCGATACCCCCGAGCAAAAGAGCTTCCTGGGATACCCGGTCGTCGTCGCGCAGGTCATGCCCAAGGTATCGGCCACCAGCCAGGTCTGCTGCTTGTTCGGCAACCTGCGCCTCGGCGCGCGGCTGGGCGACCGCCGACTCACCACCATCCAGATGAGCGAGCACGCCCTCAACGCCTTCGAGCAGGACGAAGTCGTCATCCGCGGCACCGAACGCTTCGACATCATCGTCCACGATGTAGGCAACAACGCCGGCAGCGCGGGGCCGATCGTCGGTCTGATCACCGCGGCATCGTAGGAGAATGGAAAGAGATGAGTGCTGAGTGCTGAGTGCACAAAACACCGGCGCCCGTTCCTCCCTCTCCCGGTACTCCGG
>DASRLH010000325.1:0-7849 GCA_035648595.1 Tepidisphaeraceae bacterium | reverse complement strand
CGTGTAGGTGGTATTCTCGTTGACGCTGTCGGCGCCCGTGACCGCGAGATTCGCGGCTGTTTCAATCACTATCGCGGTTTGATTGGAGGTTAAGCCGGTGAAGCCATCGCTGCTGGCGACGACCGGATACGAGCCCGGCTCGCTGTAAATATGTCCGACCGATCCCGGATCGCCGGTGACGTGCTGGTTGCTCCCATCGCCCCAGGTGATATCCCAACCCGTCACCGGATCAGGGACGGATGGATCGTGATTGGCCGTCAGGCTCAGCGTGTAGGTCGATCCCTCGGCCACCGACGAGGGGCCGCTGTCGGTCAAAGTCGGATCGGTGATCGCATCCGCCGGCTTGGACGAGGCCGAGGTAACCACCGCGTTGGTCGCCTGAATCTCATAGTAATAGTGCGTGCCCGGCAACAGGCTGGTGTCGCTGAAGTAGCTGGCATTCACTCCGGTCGTCGTGCCGACCTGCGCGAAGTTCACATCATCGGTCGATCGCAGCACGTCAAATCCCGTCGCGGTGGTCGCGGAGGCATCGCTCCACGAGACGTCGATCTCCGAACTGTTAAACACGCTGGCGGTCAAACCAAACGGCACCAGCAACGGAGTCTGCGCCGGCACCGAATTGGAAGCGGCGGACAATCCCCCCGGATTCATCGCCGCGACCTGGTAGGTATACGCCGTCCCATCCGCCGCCGACGTGTCGGCGTACGTTGTCGTCCCCGTGCTAACCACCTTGATGGTGTCAAAGTTCACGCCATCCTCGGATCGCAGAATCGGTGTCTCCGGCGAGCCGGCGCTGTTGTTCGTCCATAACAAATCCACTTCGTTGGCGCCCGCGACGATAGCCGCGAGTCCCGAAGGCGCCAGCGCCAGCGTCCATGTATCCGCCGCGTCGGTATATCCCGAAGGCGTCGGCGACTCCAGCGCCCGCACGCGATACCAGTAATGCGTCCCCTCCACGAGCGCCGGGTCCGTGTCATTATAGCTCGTGCTGCCGGCCGCCAGCGTGCTGGTCAGCGTCGTATAATTCGTCCCATCCGTCGAGCGATCCACCTCGAGCAATGCCCCGGATTGGGCCGAGATATTTCCGAATGTCAGATCAATTTCGCCCGTCGAAACGGCTGTCGCGGTCAGCGTCTGGATCGGCAGCGTGGTGCAGTAGGCCGGGCCAATGTAGTTCGATGGCCCGCCCGGCTCGATTGCCCGAACCTGATACCAATACCGCGAGCCTTCCGCGAGGCCGGTATCCTTATAACTTGTCGCGCTGCCGGCGAGCGTCGCGAGGGGCGTGAAGTTGGTGCCGTCGGCGGAGCGATAGAGTTCGATGCCGGTCGCCTGCGTCGTGCTGTTCGTCCACGCCAGGTCAATTTCGGAAACCGAGGGGCGCCGTCCGAGGTCTCGGGCAAATAAGATCGGTGCCATGATATCAGCGTCTCACCATATCAGCGTCTACTCCCATGCGGCACCCTCAGGGAGCAAATCAACATTTACGTCCCTGTGGAATTCGTCGCCATCACGAAGCTCCGAAGCGCTTCGCCAGGTTTGATAGGAGATGTTCGAGGTCGGGCAAGAACCTTGGATTCTGTCCCACCGCATCGGGCGGCTATAAATCTCTTGGATACGCGGGTGTTTCAGGAGATCGATGTGATGAACGTAAAGATGAGGGGGCGACAGGTAAAACTCACCCTCCAGAGCGTCAAGAACAGGCGCAGCCGTATCCAGTTTCGATGAAGGCTTCAGGGAGAACAACAGTTTCGCGCAATATACAGCTTCATATTTGGGAAGTTGCCGCGATAATTCAAAAAAGGACTCGCATGAAACGTCAACAAATTGCGCACGATCCGCGGTCCAATTGATCCCAAGCAGTCGATCGACGTGGATATCAATAACAAATCTATCCGCCATAGCTTTAGACCTGGAACTGTGGCTAGGTGGACCCAACCCACGGTTTAGCCACGCATCAATGCTCTGCTGAATATTGAGGTTCATCTTACAACCCCCATCCCCATTTCTGAAGCCACGCAGTTTCTGCGTTTGTAAACACATGCGTTCCTCCTGAATCCGGCGGATGCTTCCAGGTCCCGTCAAGGTTCAAGGCGGACCCATCGCTGAAGTGAACGTTGTCCTGTTCCATATAAATCTTCCCGCGGTCAGCGCGGATGATCGAACGGGGTGCGCCTCCGGTTGCAATCTGCTTATTCATTTGGTTTACGCTTGGACGACCACCGCCAGTAGGGCAGGGGTTCGCATTATGGGCCACCACTCCATCGCTGGTGACGAGATAGCGATGGTCTGTCTCAACATCAAGGTTGTAGACGGTTTGGCCAGCTGATTCTGGCGTAACCGAGAGGACGGTGGACGCGCCATGCTCATTGGCGAGGCGCTCGCCGGCGCGCAGGTCGCTCGCGTCCACCCAGCCGGCGCGGTCGAGGGACCATAGCATGTGTCCCGCCGTCACCTCAAGCGGCTGGCTCTGACCCGCCAAATGCACGTCCACGATGTCGTTGCCGACGTGCTGGAACGTACCCAAGACAACCCGGCCAGTGCCGGCCGTGATGGTCGGACAGGCACCGATGCTCACGACCTGCGCCTCCCCGCCGATCTGCAACTCCGGCAGCGAGAGGTTTATCCATCCGCCAGCCTGCGCGTTCTCGCTGCTGATCCAACTCAACGGCTCGAGAAGCTGCATCTGATAGTCATTTCCCGGATTCTTCGGGTCCGGCATGTCCAGCGTGACATCACGCCAGGTGGCTGGATCGACTGCGGTCGCATTGGGATCGCCTGTGGCATTCCGCGGCGCACCGGGCGCGGAGGGATCGGCAACTTGCGTGAGCACGCGGTCGCCAACGTGCAGCTGCTCTATCGGCGTCTGGCCTCCGGCCGTTAGCACCTGCGTTCCGGCGACGAAGCAGTTCGCACCATTCTTCTTCTGCTCGGCCCTCGCGGCCTTTATCAGATAAAACAGCTGGACGGAATCTGCGCCGATGCGAAGCGCGTCGTCACTGATCGGAAGCCCAAGGTCGTGCGCCAACTGAAGTGCATGCTGAGACACATAACTTACCGCGACGCCTTTGCCAAGATTGACCACTTGCTGCAGCGCGTACTTCGCAAATTCCTGACAGCCCTTCTCGGCCAGCAGCTCACCACCGGTCACGGTCATTGAAACAACCCCCGCGTACTGAATGAACTGCTCAAGTGCATCATGCGTCTCACGTGCCGCCGTCACGTTGAACGTCTCCTCTGCCACGTTGTAATCGGCGCCGGATGCGAACGCCCCAAGCGCTCCCTCCCATTTTCGAAACTGTTGCGGCATTACCTTCAAGCCCGCAATGTCGATTGGGAGCGCTTGAATCGCCGCCAGAATATTCGCGTCCCCCTGCGACATGAGGGAAGTGATGTCCTTCATGTACGTTGCGGCTTCGTTCTCGGTTTCCGCCGCCTGGGACGTGTAGGCGGTGTAGGCGCTTTCCACGGCGTCGAGTTTGGCTACGGCGTCATCGAGCATGTTGTCCGTGGGCAGGCCCCCCGCCGCCGTGAGCACACGGCCTTCCTCACCGGCGTCCGCCAGACGTAGCATCACAACGCCCAACTTTTGCCGCGCCGCATCGTACGACGCGCGCACGCCCTCCACTCCGCGCGGGAACATCTGCGGAGTCCAATCCGCCTCATTCGGGTCCGGCGCTCCCGGCGTGTTGTACCCCACGTCCAACTGCACCCACTGCACCTGCGTCACCGGCCCCTCGCGCACCTTAAAGCTGAAGAAGTCCCAGCCCGCGTACGGCTTGCCCGTCGCCGGGTCCGGCTTGGGCACATATCGGAATGATCCATCGTTGTTCAACGTCACATGCCCGTGGCTGGCATCCTGCCCCAGCGCGAGCGTCGCATCCTTGCACCACGCCGGCATGAAGGACGTGTAGCTGTCGGGGAAGAAGCTCGGGCTGTCGGAAGATACCGGGTAATACAGATGCGAACCGCCGGCCGACCACTCATTCGCGGTCGACTCGACCGGGTTATAGGCGCGCACGTTGTACGTCCACGGCTGCTTGATCAGGTTGCCGCGCTGCTGCGTGACGTTGAATAAATACGTGCCGGCGTAGGAGGGATTAGAGGCGTATTGCAAATCGTTAAAGCTGACTGCCCCGCCATGCGGGCCAGTGCCCGGAGCCGGGTCGAGGGTGATCGTGCCATGATCCACGCCGCTGAAGAAAACTTCGTCGCCGGCGCCGGAGAGCAGGGTGTCGGCGGCAATGTCGCCCGGCTTCATTGTCATTTGCCGATCTGGAGCAACCATCTGCAAGTGCGCAAGGATGCTATCGCCGTTCCTCGTCTTCATCCGCTTTCAACTCGGCGAAAGAAATAAGCGCTTGTTTGATGATATGATCGACCCATCGTTCGGGGGAATCCCAGGATCCGATCCACCGCGCAGCGGAGGTATCCCATTCGCGGACCGAATCATCGGGCCCTGCAATGTATAAACCTCCATAATCCGTGATGCCAATCGGCCACTCCCCATCGCGCGCACCATGTTGCCGCCAAAGTGAGGTGTAGACGTCGATCGACCAGTAATCGGGCTGGCCGGGAGCGGCGTTGCCGAAGATCGTAAAGCTCGTCCCGAAGTAGATGAATAACTCGGCACCATTGAAACAACTCAGCATCTCATGGAGCCATTTCGGCATGGGTCCAAGGCTGCCCTCAACTTCGTCAATGCGCGCATGGGAACACGGCGGATTGAATTTGTGTTCCGTCTTGTCGAGCGAACGAAACTTTGAAACTATTGCGTCACAGTCCATTTTGACCTCCGGCCGCGTCGAGCATCGCTTGCCCGGTAATCGGCGGCCGTTACACGAACCCGCCGCGAATAGCCGAATCATTTCCGGCGAGCGCGCTCCGCCTCTTCGTCCTGTTTGGCTTCGGCAATAACCACCGTTCCCTCGGCGATGACATGTTCGATCCATTCTTCAGGTGATGCCCACGAACCCAACCACCGGGCCTCAGACGTGTCCCACTCGCGAACCGAATTATCCGAGCCTGCGACGTACAGCCCTCCATAGTTAGTGATGCCGATGGCCCATTCCTTCTCCCCAGGCCGGTGCTCGCGCCAAACTGGTGTGTACCTATCCACAGACCAAAAGCCTTCGTCGGCTGGCAGCGACAGGCCGAATATCGTGTCGCATGGGCCCTGAAACAGAAATAGCTCGGCCCCACTAAAGCACTTTAACATCCCCCGGAGCCAGGAAGGCATCTGCCCAAGACTATCCTCGACCGCCCGAATATGGGCATCAGTACATGGCGGATTGAAGGTGTGCCTTGACCCTTCCACTGACCTCAACTTCAACAAGATTGCTTCACAGTCCATTTTGACCTCCAAGCGCATCGAGCATTGCTTGCCTGTCAATGAGCTGGCCCGTTGTTGGGTTCTGCCAGTTTTGGCCGTGCGCATTGAAATTGGCGCTTTGTCCTCGGACGAATGCAATATTTCGAGGATCACCAGCCCAATCTGCGTATGGAACGACGCTGTTTATATGGTGCCCTACGGTTCCCGGCGGCAGCGCGCCGTTATTTTTGATGAAGGTTAATTCGGCGGCCGTCCAAGGCCCCGTGCCCTTTCCTGTTCGCTGAACCAACTCAATCTCCAATGCGGTGGCGCGCCTGACCCCGGTTATCCTCGTCCCCACCTGCGGCACCAAATCGTCAATATACGGATTGCATGGACTGGCGTTATGCGCGACGATCCCAAGGTCGGTTACAAAGTAACGATGATCGCTCTCTACGTCCAGATTGTAAACTGTTTGAGCCCACACGTCGACGGCAACAGAGGCGACCGTCGCTTCGCCATGCTCCGTCGCAAGGCGTTCGCCCGCGTGAAGCTGCCCCGCTTGCACCCAGCCGCCGGCGTCCAATGACCAGAGCTTATGGCCAGCCGTCACTTGGAGCGGCTGGGCCTCGCCTTGCAAGTTTACGTCCACCAAATCATGACTGACATGCTCGAACATGCCGAGGACGACGCGGCCATTGCCGCCCTGGATAGTGGGGCATGGGGAAATCGTTTCGACACGGGCATTGCCGCTGATGCCCAGTTCCGGGAGCGAAAGATCGACCCAGGCGCCGGCGAGCGCGTTCTCGCTGCTGATCCAGCTCAACGGCTCGAGAAGCTGCATTTGGTAGTCATTGCCGGGATTCTGGGGGTCGGGCATGTCCAGCGTGACATGGCGCCATGTCGCGGGGTCAACGGCGGTTGTGTTGGGATCGCCGGTGGCGTTTTGCGGCGCGCCGGGCGCATTTGGATTATTTACCTGCGTGAGAACCCGATCGCCGACGTGAAGTTGCTCAATTGGGGTTCCTCCCGCGGCAGTCAACACATCGGTCCCGGCCACAAAACAGTTCGCCCCCATCTTCTGCCGCTCGGCCCGCGCGGCGCACAGGAGCGAGATAAGCTGTATTGAGTCGGCGCCGATTCTCAGCGCATCGGGGCTGATCGGCAGACCCAGATCGCTCACCAGTTGGATGGCGTTTTGCGACGCGTAGCTAACCGCCACCCCAACGCCAAGGCTCACCACTTGTTGGATCGCGAATTTGGCGAATTCCTCGCACGCGCCCTTAAGGAGAAGCTGCGCGCCAGTGACCGACATTCCGACGACTCCGCCAACCTGGATGGCCGTCTCCAGGGCATCGTGCGTCTCCCGTGCGGCGGTGACGATGAAGGTTTGTTGGGCGACGATGAAGTCCGCGCCCGATCCATACGCACCCAGCGCGCCTTCCCACTCCACAAGTTGGTGCCGTGTCGCCTTTACGCCGGCCAAATCGATTGGCAGCTTCTCGATTGCCGCAAAAACGTCCTCATCGTCCTGGTCAAGGTAGGTGATCGTCCTCATGTACCCCGCCGCGGCATTCGTCGCGGCGGTCGCCGCGCGGACATATTTATCGAAATCCGTCTGGATTGCCGCCAGCGTGAAGCCTGCGTTCGCGATCATCGCATCGGCGGGTTGCGTCGCTGCCGCAATCGCGCGCGATTGTTCCGCTAAACTCGCCACGTCCACAAGCACCAGCGCCAGCGCGAGCTTGGCTTTGTCGTACGCGTTCTTGACTCCGGCGAGGTCGCGCGTGAAAGTCTGCGGCTTCCACTGCGACTCCACCGGGTTCCCGGCGCTGGGCGAGAGAATTGTCACGCCTGAAATAAGCAACTATAGACGAGGCAGCGACGTGTATTTGAATGGGATGCCGGATTCGCGAATGCGGGGGGCAATATGCCATTCACTCGCATTCGAGTTCAAAGTCCACTCACCACCCTTCCGCAGTAGAAGCGGGAACTCGCCATTGAATAAAAGCACTGCGTCACCGGCGACTTGATTAAGAACATGAAGACTGACGGCAAACACCTCCGATGTGGCGGCAATATCTCGGAATTTATCCAACCGAAAACTCACCACCGTATTGGCGGTAAATCCGAATGCTGCCGCGAATTGCGGGTCACGTTCCCTTTCGTTGGAAAGCGTGATCCAAGTTGCGGCGGCGGCAACACGCCATAGAGCTCCGTCACGAGAGATCGAAACCTCCGGTAAACCCAACGCCTCCGCAGCCAGCCTGGATAAAACGGCTAGGTCTTGAGCCGTATCAATTTCAAGCGAGCAATCCATCGACATCGAAGTTCTTTGTTTACGGCACGCTAAATTACAGTAGGGCGAAAGATGTAGCTACCTAGCTACCCCCCCTTTATGGTTCATCCGACTAATGCGTAGGTAGTTTCGTGTAAAGCGAAGATTTTAAGTTTGAAGAAGTCGGGGTCTCGGAAGCCGTATGCTTGTCGTTGCATGGTTTTGATCTTGTTATTTGTGCCTTCCAATGGCCCGGTGGT
>DASRLH010000324.1:0-11729 GCA_035648595.1 Tepidisphaeraceae bacterium | reverse complement strand
CCCCAACCCTCCCCCGGAGTACCGGAGGAGGGAGAGAAGCGCGGCCCCCGGCTGGCGGATGGTCCGCCAGTTCGCTGGCCGGGAAAACATTGTCGCCAGGCGCGGGAGATGGCGCGAAACTACTCACTTGGTGCGTGGCGAATCTCGACCCCACGGCCGGGCCGACGATTGTCGGCTTGTCCGCGACGGGCGAAGGGCCGATCCTTTGGCGGCCGGGGCCGGGGCGATATTCGTACGCGGCGATCTCTCTTTCGGGCCGGCACAATAAGGCCGCCTCGATGCGCTCCAATGCCTCCGGCATCGGCGTATCGGTCGCGGCACGCGCGGATTCGCATTGGACAATCGCCAGCACCTATCGCAATCAATCCGGCCCCGGGCAAAGCCGCCAGCCGTTGGCCATTGGACTGGGCAAGAATAAGAAAATTGATTTCGTGGATTTGATCTGGCCCGACGGCCTGCGGCAGACCGAGCTTGATTTGCCGCCGGGCAAGTTGACCGCGATTGCCGAGGTGCAACGGCAGACGTCAAGCTGCCCGGTCATTTTTGTATGGGATGGAACGCGTTACGCCTTCGTCACCGATTGCCTTGGGGCCGGCGGAATCGGCTTTGCCACCGGGCCCGGCGAGTATGCACCGCAGCGGCCTTCGGAAAACGTGCTGCTGCCCGAGGGATTGCCAAAGCCGAGGGATGGGAAGCTGATCGTAAAGATTGGCGAGCCGATGGAAGAGGCGTGCTACCTGGACGCTTGCAGGCTGGCGTATTACGACCTGCCGCCGGGATGGGCGATGACGCTCGATGAGCGCATGGCGATCAACGATCCGCAGCCGACCGGCGCGCCGCGATTTTACCGCAAGCTGATTCTGCCGGTGCGGGCGATCAACGATCGCAATGAGGACGTGACGGCGGCTTTGGCAAAGGCGGACGGCATCGCGGCCGAGCCGGGGGCGCGCGATATGCGATTCATCGGCTTTACGAAGGAACATTTTGTTGAAATGACTTTCGCGGCGCCAATCAATGCGCCGCCGCCGGGCGCGGGCGCGTCGGCTGCGCCGATGTTGGTGGCGGATGGGTGGATTGAGTATCCGTATTCGCAAACGATGTTCGCCGCCTGGCAGGCCAAGGCCCCCTACCGCGCGCCCACCCTCGAAGCATGTGGCAGCGATGGAAAGTGGGTGACGGTGCTCAAGGAGTTCGGCTATCCCGCGGGCATGCCTCGGCAGATGTCGGCCCCCATCCCGCGCGCAAAACTGCCGCCGGGCACAACGCGCCTGCGCCTGCGCACCGATCAGGAGATTTACTGGGACCGTTTGGCGATCGCGTGGGCCGAGCCTTGCCCGCTGTCGGCCCGGCATGTGATCCGTTTCGACAGCGCGACACTTGCCGACGTGGGTTTCCCCTTGCGCACGACCGGCCCGCAGCGCACGCCGCATTATGACTACGCACATCGCCTGCCGCTCTGGGACACGCGACGGCAGGCGGGGTGGTACACCAACCTCGGGCATGTCGAAGAATTGCTGCGATCCACCGATAACGCCTGCGCGGTCTTCGGGCCTGGGGAGGAAGTGGAATTGAAATTCGCCGCGCCGCCTGCCGCGCCTCTGACGTGCTGGCATCGCCGCTTCGTGCTGGAATTGACGGGTTGGTGCAAGGACCGGGATATCTACACAAAGGATGGGCAAACCGTGGAACCCATGCCGGCGCGGGACGGAGCTTCGCCCGATGCGCTGCGGCATCGGGATGAACTGCACGCAAAGTACAACCGGCGATATGAGGCGGGAGGGTGAAGTCGCAAATCCGAAATCCGAAACTCGAAATCCGAAACAAGATCAAATGACAAATGCGGAAATCAGGGTCGGTGGGGCACGCGCCTTGAGCCGCATTGTTTCCACACGCCCCCACCGATACACTTTGCGGCTTGCAGATTGAGGAGTTTGTTTTCACATGGTCGAAAAGATTTTCAAAGCCTACGACGTCCGCGCGACTTACCCCAATCCGTTGAATGATGAAGCCGCGTGGAAGGTGGGGCATTCGACGGCACAATTCCTGAAGCGCAATCGCCAGAGTCTGGCCGCCGATCGGCGCGTGACGATGGAGGATACGATCGTGGTCGGGCGCGACATGCGGCCCAGTTCCCCCGATTTGTCCAAGGCGCTGATGGACGGCATTCGTTCCGTAGGGCTTAACGTGATCGACGTGGGGATGGTGGATACGTCGTTCATTTATTTTGCGATCAACCATCTGGACGCCGTTGGCGGGGTGATGACGACGGCATCGCACAATCCGATCCAATACAACGGATTCAAGATCTCCGGCCCCAAGGCCAAGCCGATTGGCGCGGCCAGCGGGTTGGACGACATCCGGCGGATTTCGCTCACGCTCCGCGTCGGGCAGACGGGCCTCAAGGGCAAATATCAGGAGATGGATCTGTGGCCGCAATATCGCGAGCATGTTCTGAAGTTTCTTGACTTGAAGCGCCCGCTGAAAGTGGTGATCGACGCGAGCAATGGAATGGCGGGCAAAATGGTGCCGGCGATTTTCGATGGGACGCCGAACCTGACGATCGTCCCGCTGCTGTTTGATATCACCGGCTCATTCGTGCATGAGCCCAACCCGCTGGTGGAATCAAATTTGGAGATGCTGCGTGCGAAGGTGGCCGAGGAAAAGCCGGACCTGGGCGTTTGTTTTGACGGCGACGCCGACCGCTGCTTCTTCACCGATGAAACCGGCAAGACCCTGGGCTGCGATCTGGTGACCGCTTTGCTCGCGCGGGATTTTTTGGAGAAGCCGGAGAACAAAGGCGCGGCAATCGTTTACGACCTGCGCTCCAGCCATGTGGTTGCCGATGAAGTGCGCGCCGCCGGCGGCGAGCCGCGGCGCGAACGCGTCGGGCACGCGTTCATCAAGAAAACAATGTCGGAAGCCAAGGCGGTGTTTGGCGGAGAATTGTCGGGGCACTTCTATTTCCGCGACAACTTTTACGCCGACAGCGGCGCGATCGCGTTCGCGCGATTGCTGTCGGTGCTGTCGGCACAACCCGGGCCGATCAGCTCCCTCATCGCCCCGCTGTGCCGCTATAGCCAGACCGGCGAGATTAACTTTCTGGTGGACGACAAGGACGGCAAAATCCGCGAGTTGGCCGACGCATATAAGAAAGCGCAAATAGATTATCTGGACGGCGTCACCATCGACTTGGGCAACTGTTGGTTTAACGTCCGCAAGAGCAACACCGAGCCGTTGCTGCGGCTGAATCTCGAAGCCAGCTCGCCGGAGCTGCGCGAGGAAAAATACAAGGAGTTGAGGAAGTATCTGGGGGAGCCGGCGACGGGGCATTGAATTGAGGCGAGTTTGTCCGAACAATGAGGTGGCTCGTTCACGTCACTTCAATCGCAGTCCAGCACAACGTAAGCAAAAATAACTCCAGTGCAAAAGCTGCCCCTCCGAGCGGTGTTGGACACCAACACGTTATTGCGTGGGCTCATTTCCGAATCATCCGTGGCGGCCAAAGTACTCTCTGCCGCGGAAGATCTGCAATGACCGGCGTGGATCAAAATAAAAAACCTATGGTTGCGGCCGTTCTTCGCCGCGGTACAGGTCGAGATAGAAATACATGAGCTGCTTGTCGCCGATGGAGCGGGTTCGGTCATGGGAGAAGCGGAATTTCTCGAAGAGGCGCAGGGCCGTCTCATGTTCCATGAAGGTGTCGAGCTTGACCTGAAGGTATTGTTTTTCCTGGCAGAAGCGCACGGCGGTCTCGATCAGCGCGCTGCCGATGCCGCGCCGGCGATGGGTGCCGGCGACGCGGAGGCGGCGAATCTCGCCGACGCCTTCGTCGTGATGCTGCACGCCGATCATTCCCACCACGTTTCCCTCGGGCGATTGGGCGACCCAGAAGCGGCTGCCGGGGTCCTTCATGTAGGCCGATTCGATGTTCTCGATGTCGCAGCCGGTGTCGTTGTCGGCGATCTTTCCGCCAATGAGCCCATCCTGGTAGAGCGCCTGGCACGCCGCCGCGTCGCGGGATTGGAAACCGCGGATGCAGACGGGGATTTTGCCAGGCTCAATCATCCTGGGGCATTGTATCTGCAATGCAGGGCCGGATGGAATGGTCAACCGAGAAAGGCACGGGTGCAGCGAGTCGAATAAAATGGCGGTGTGAGCAAGAGCGGCGCGGTTGGAGACAGCCCCGCGGGCAAGCCGCTAACCCGGAAAATGCACGATTAACCACGAAGTCACGAAGACACAAAGAAAATCAAGCCATTCCCAACTCATGCCTTTGCGCAGGCCGCGACTTTTGATTGGAAGCGTTTTGGGATGTAAGTGCTGACCCTGAATGTATTTCTTCGTGCCTTCGTGACTTCGTGGTGAATAATCCGGGCTAAAAGGACACGATCATGAACTGAAGAGTATCACTTTGGGTATCGAGCAGGGCCGCGGTTTTTTCGCGGGCGCGATGCAGGGCGCCGGGATTGATGATGCGGGTTTTGCCGATCCGTTGGTCCATCGCGGCGTGGGTGTGGCCTTGCAGAAGATAGTCGAATTGCTGCCCGTCGAGAATCTGTTGGCGCAGCCGAAGGTCGTCGCCGTGTAGGACGGCGATTCGCTTGCCGTCCAGTTCCAGGTCCGCCATGGCGCCGTGGCAGGCGATCCCCAATTGATTGGCGTAGCGGGCAAGGGTGGCGCGATCGTAGTCGGTATTCCCCCACACAAACGCCGCCGGGTGTCCGGCCAGGCAATCGAGAACGCGCTGCCCGCCCACGTCGCCGCAATGGATGAAAAAATCCGCCCCGTGAGCTGAGAGGAGCGTTACCGCCGCCTGCATGGCGTCGGCGTGGTCGTGGGTGTCGCTGAGGATGCCGATGAGCAGGGGAACCTCGTTAAAGGCAATCGTAGTAAGGACGCTCGCGCCGGGAGCAGACTTCGCCGTCCGTGCGCGAAAATGACTCATTCGCCTAAATTAAATCAATGGCATGAGTCACACTTGATTTTCCGAAATTAACAGGATAAATTAACCCGCATGGTTAATTTTACAGGAGCGCATATGTCACAAGCCGCCACGGGACGCGTTCAAAATCCCTTTAAGCCAGGGGCGGGTCACATGCCGCCATATTTGGCGGGCCGCGAGACCGAGCAAAAGGAGTTCGTTCGTCTTTTGAAGCAAGACACCATCCTTGAGAACCTGATTTTAACCGGGCTGCGGGGGCTGGGCAAAACCGTCCTTCTGGAAACTTTCAAGCCGATGGCCATTCAAGCCGGATGGCTCTGGGCGGGAACAGACCTTTCGGAGTCGACCAGCATCAGCGAAGCGAATCTTGCGACCCGGCTTCTGACCGATCTGTCGCTCGTGACGGCATCCCTCGTGGTCGCGCGGGAAGACCGCCCTCGTTTTGGACTCAATCGCGGCACTCAACACATCGAAACCACGCTGAATTATGCAACCCTGCATGCGCTTTTCGAGAGCATCCCCGGCTTGATCGCGGACAAAATCAAGGGCGTTCTGGAGGCGGTCTGGCCATTCCTGACGGGAGCCGGAAAGCGCGGAATTGTTTTTGCCTATGACGAAGCACAAAACCTCGCCGATCATGCGCCAAGAAACGAATATCCGCTTTCGCTGTTGCTCGACGTGTTTCAATCGATCCAGCGAAAGAACATTCCCTTCATGCTTGCGTTGACGGGGCTTCCCACGTTGTTTCCCAAACTGGTCGAATCCAGAACCTTCGCCGAGCGCATGTTCCGGGTCGTTTTCCTCGATCCGCTGGATGAAACGGAAACGACCCAGGCGATCCAAAAGCCCATTGAGAGCAGCAAATGCCCCGTCCGACTTTCCAGGGAATCCGTGCGGGTCATCTGGAAGATCACGCAGGGCTATCCGTACTTCATTCAATATGTCTGCCGCGAAACGTTCGATGTCTGGATACAGAACGCGGAGAATGGGAGGGACGCAAGCGCCATCCCGGCGGATGAAATCATGAGAAAACTGGACACCGATTTCTTCGCCGGCAGGTGGGCGCGTGCTACCGATAGGCAGCGGGAACTGATGAGCGTCATCGCGCATCTGCCCAACTGCGATCTGGAATTCACGGTTCAGGAAGTGGTCGAACACCCGGCAAATCAGAAGGCGAAGAAGCCGTTTAGCGGCAGCCACGCGAATCAGATGTTGGCCGCGCTCTCGTACGCCGGGCTGGTTTACAAAAACCGGCACGGCAAGTATTCGTTCGCCGTTCCATTATTGGGCGACTTCATCCGACGCCAGGCAATCGCACCCGGCTAAACCCCCGGCAGCAACGCGCCAAAATCATTGGACAAAATCACGAAGTCCGCGAAGCCGATCGTTCCATCGCCGTTGAAATCGGCGAAGGGATTTGCCGACGCCGGCTTGCCGAAATTGTTGGAAAGCGAGACGAAATCGGTGAAGGTCACCTTTCCATCATCATTGGCGTCGCCGGGCAGCACGTCGAGCCGGCGGGTAAAGGTGGTAATGCCGGCGTTGCCGATCGTCACCGTCACGCGGTCGGCTTTGGTGATGGGCTGGGCCAGCGTGAGAACGTAACTGGTTCCCGATCCGCTAATCGTGACGGGCCCGTAATTGGCGATCGTCGTTCCCGTCACCGTCACGTCTGCCGGTGAGAGCACGGCGGCCGCGCTGAGCGTGATATTGATCCGGCTGATTCCGCCCAACGGCACATCCGTCGCGCGGCCGGCGGGCAGCAGGCGCAGGCCATCGGCGGCGGTCTGAAGGGCGATGGGGCCCGATGCCGGGGTTGAGACTGAAATTGCCGCGATCGTCGCCGATTGCAAAGCCGCCGCGACCTCCGCGCTCTTGGCGCTTTCGCCGCCCAGATCGACTGCCGTTATTTCGTAATAATAAGTTTGGCCGTTGGCGACGGCGGAGTCGGTAAAGTTGGGGGTTGTCACGGCGGTGGCGAGCGGCGTGGCGCTTTCTCCGCCGGGGGTTGTGCCGCGATAAATGTCGTAGGTGAGATTCTGGGCGTCGCCATCATACGCGGGCGCGGTCCACGAAAGACTCACCTGGCCGGCGCCGATCGTAACTTGCGGATTGGCCGGAGGGACGGCGATTGTGCCGGTATGAATGCCCGCGAAGTCGGAATAGCCGGCCACGTTGAATGCCTGAATGTGGTAATCGTATTCCGTGCCGGGCGTGAGGCCGGTGTCCTTGTAGGAGTTGGCGGTGGGAGGCAAGTTATTGTCGATCACCACAAATTCTCCGCCGATCAATCCGCGGAGCAGGCGGTAGCCCGTGGCGTTGGTGGCGGTATCCGTCCACTGCAAATCGATTTCAGTCGTGGAATTGAATGTCGCGGTGGCATTCTTGGGGGTTGTGGGCGTCGTGGGGGTGGTGAGGGTTGCCACGTTTGAGAAAGCCGATGGCCCGGCGGTGTCCACGGCCTGCACGCGATACGAATAAGCCGTGTTGGGGGAAAGAGCCGTGTCATTGTAGGAGGTTGTTCCAGAAGGAAGTTCCGGCAGGCTGACCCACGGCCCGCCGTTGGCGCTGCGTTGGAGGATATAGCCGTCGGCAAACGCGGAGTTATCCGTCCAGGACAGATCCAATTCCGTTCCCGATGCGGCGACGACGGTCAGATTGGTGGGCGCGGCCGGCGCCACGGACAATGCCTGCACCTCGACCGGATCGAGTACCTGATCGTAAATTCGCACTTCGTCCAACTGGCCGTTGAAGAAAGTGGCGCCGGTGGACGTAACGCTGTCATTGGCGACATCGGACAATGCGCCTAAGCGCGAAAAGACGCTGGTTTTGTTGCCGGTGTCGAAGGTGCCGGTCGCATTGAGCGCGCCATCGACGTAGATGTTCGCGATACCCGTAGTCGCATCGCGGGTCATGGCAATATTATGCCATTGGCCATCATTGACGGGATTGGTGCTATAGACGCCTCCGCTATCGCCGACGTACAGGCCGATCTGGCCCGAGGCGTTCAAAGTGCCCCAATTGATGTCGTTGCCCGCGCCCGATTGCTCGACGCCGGTGACGGCAGGCGCCAGCCAATGGGTGTTGTTGCCGGTTTGCGTGGTCTTCACCCATACATCCAGACTGCTGGTGCTGCCCAAAATTGGCGAAAGATCATTGGTGAGTTGGACGGCGGATTCGTTGGTCGTGACGTTCGCCGCGCCATCGCCGCTGAATGAAAGATTCGCCGATCCGACGCGGCCCGGCGCCACCCATCCCGGCAGTGGCGAGCCGACCAGCGTGCCGTTGTTGTTGCCAGCCGAATCAGTCGCCACGGTTCCGGCGCCTTCGTCGAAGTGATACAAATCCACCGGCTGCTGCAAGCCCAAAACAAGCGTGGTGGCGTTGGCGATATTGGTGTAGGCCGAGTAGCTGAGGGTATTGAATGAATTGTACGCGCGAACCTGATAGTAATATTTTGCTTCCGGGTTGAGATTGGAATCAACGTAGCTGGTGACGTTGACGCCGACGGTGGCGACCTGCGCAAAGGTGGTTCCGTTGGTGGATCGCTCGATGGAAAATCCGCCTTCGTTGCTTGCATTATCCGTCCAGGTCAGCCGGATGGTGGACGCGCCGGTGGCGGCGGCGGCCAGCGCGGTCGGGGCGGCGGGCGGCGCGGTCGGGGGCACCGGCGGACCATACGCCACCAACGATGTCCCCGATAACGCATAAACGCGCCCGTTCACCGGCGTCGCCACGCTAAACTTGATCGACCCGCCCGGCAGCGCATCGCGCGAGGCGTTCTGGTTGCTCGTCCAAAGCTCATTGGCCAGGTTGGCCGCATCGTACGCGCGAAGCTGGCCGGTCCCCTTGTCGATGACCCACATGATGCCGTTTTGCGTGCCATCGGCGGAGATGTAGGGCGAAGAACCGGGGAAAGCGATGCCATCGGGCGCGGTCTGCTTGGAGGCGGTGTTGATTTGGCCGCCCGTCAGAGCCCAGCTCACGGGGTTCCCGCCGTATCCGGGGCTGTAGTAAAGACGGCCATCGAAATAAGCCGGCGTGCTCAGCGCGCCGCTGAACGCCCCGCCCACTTCCTGCACCGCGCCGGCATCGTTGTATGTGAACTTACCGAGGCTGGTGGTGTCGAGAAGATAAACCTTCCCTTCCTTGCCCGCCCCGACCATCAGGCTCGGATGGGCCGCGCTGCCGGCCGAGGCGGGCAGAATCATCGGGCCGCCCGAACCCAGATCGGTGTCGCCATTATTGAGCGACTGATTATTCTGCGGCGCGAAATAATCGACGACTTTTATTCCCCAGCCATTGGTGTTTTCATTTGTTTGCGTGGTGGTGGGATCAAGGGCGAGCTTGACGAAGCTGTCGCCGTAGTTGCCGCGGGATGGGAAGCCCTGGGCATTGAGGCCCGTGTAGGAGATTACGCCGTTGGTGGACGACCAGTTGCCGTCAAAACTTCCGTTGCCCGTTTCGACGTAGAAGTTGCCCTGGGCGTCGAAGACGACGCCGTCGCCGCCGGACCAAATCCCCCCTTCCACGCCGTTGGGCGTGGTGTTGAAAACGGAGTTAATTGCCAGCGAGCTTTCGTCAAACGTGAAGACCCAGCCATGATAAGGCTGGTTATCGCCATGGCTGGCGGAGGCCATGTAAACGCGGCCGTTGTAAATCTCCAAGGCCGGCCGAACCATCTGCCGCACCGCATTGAAATAAACCCGGCTTTGCCCGTTGACCGTAATTGCCCCTTCACCGGTGCCGGCTACATAGGGGCCGGTGTTGTATGTGAAGGTCGGGTTGGAGGGATTGGAATATCCGAGCGTGGTGTCGGCGAACACCGAGCTGGTGTCCTTGCCGCTGGATAGATCGATCTTGTGAATCGTGTACAAGTAATGCGGGTTGGCCTGATCGCCGGTTGGGCCATTGGGGACGAAGCGGGTGTTGGCGATGAGGTAAAGGCTATTGCTTGACGGATCGATGACTGGCGTGCCGAGGATGCAGATCCATGGCGACACATCCTGGCTATTGGTTTCAGTGCCGAACGCGCCGGGGATGGCGGTGGTGCCATTGGGGACGGCCGGATTCAGCGGATTGGGGTTGCCGCCGGCATTATAGATAAATGAATCCTTCCACAGAACATTGCCGCCGTCGGCGTCGATCGCGTAGAGGCTGCCCAACTCATTGGCGACGTATACCACATCGCGCACGGTGCCGGCGGATGGGCCGGTGGTGATGTTCACGCCCGTTTTCACCAACGGCTCACCATACGCCTGGCCATCGGGGGCGGTGTAACTCAGCGAGCTGTTGAGCGTGGAGGTCGGAATGCCATCCAGATTCGGCGTATCCGAAATGCTCGAGGCCCAATCCTTGCCGAAGTCATTGGTGTTGACGTTCCCGGGATTAAGCTGCACTTCCTGCGAGTTGAGCCCCTGACTGGTGAGGGAACTGCCGTGGTAGGAGAGAACATCGACGCCGTTGACCGACATAACCTCCGGGCTGCGAACGCTTTCGCCCGAAGGATTTACCGCCGAAATTTCGTAGTAATAAGTCTGGCCGACGGTGACGGCTTTATCGCTATAGCCGTTGGCGGCCAGGCCGGTGACCAGGGGCGTGGCGCCTTCCCCGCCGGCCGTCGTGCCCCGATACACGTTGTAGGTGACCGCGCCACTCACCGGCAGCCATGAAACCGTGACCGCGCTCCCTTCCCACAACGCGTTGGCCCCCGCCGGTTGACTGGGCACGACGCTGGGGCTGATGGCCGGCGCGTTGATTGTCGCGGGGCTGATGGTGTTGGCAACGACATTGCCCGCACTTACCACGGCCTCGATAGAAAGATTCGAGAACGCGGCGGTTGTGAGCCGGCCGCTGTTATGCGAAGTCACGGCCAATCCCGCCAGCGCGGCGCCGCTCAAATTGACCTTCTGAATGCCGCCGATTTGCGTCCAATGCGAACCATCCGATCCATAATACGCGGCGAAATTGTTGCCCGACCGAACAAGCTTGATCCATTGCGGCGCGTGAATGCCGCGAATCTCCACATCGCGCGATGGGCCATTGGCGTTGGCGCGCCATTGAAAACTGACGCCCTGGGCCGGCGTAACCACGACATCGGCATAGGCACAGCCCGCCGATGCCGATTCGCGGAACATCACTCCAGCCTTCGCCCACGGGCTGGTATTTCCAACGCCTCCCACCTTCACGATGGCAGTGCCGTCGCCCGGCAGAGCTTGGCTGGCGAAATTGAATTGATCGGCGCGGCCCCAGATATCCGACCCGCCGCCAGTCAGGTTCCAGGTGTCGCTGCTTGCGGCGAAGTGGGCGCTCCCGGCTTTCGCGGGAGCCCCGATGTCCTGATCGGCCAGCCCGCTGACCGCCGCCGACAGAAGAAGGCGCTGTTCCAGCGCCTCGCATCCTCGTTTGGGGGTCGTTTTTCGCACAGAAGCCGCATTTCGCGCGCGAGACGAAGGCATATCACCCTCCAAGGTGGCAAGAGCATTGGGCGTGGATTGTTCTATAAGAATTCCGCCGAGGCATTCACATTGAGGCTCATTGCTATCATAGCGGCATTTGCCCAATTTACCAGTCAATAATCGCGGGAACCGATAATCGTTTGCCCCCCTTTGCGCCGCCAGCCTTTATAATCTTCCACCCCAGCCATTTTTATGGTTCATCCGACTAATGCGTAGGTAGTTTCGTGCAAAGCGAAGATTTTGAGCTTGAAGAAGTCGGGGTCTCGGAAGCCGTATGCTTGTCGTTGCATGGTTTTGATCTTGTTATTTGTGCCTTCCAATGGCCCGGT
>DASRLH010000323.1:0-6028 GCA_035648595.1 Tepidisphaeraceae bacterium | reverse complement strand
GGCGCGCGGCAATGGATCTACATCGACATCTTCGCTCGTGCTCATCGGAACCGTGTCCTTGAACCGCTCGAGCACTTCGTTGGTCGTATCCTGCAGCCGGGTGTTCGGCTTGTGGAGCTTGCGCGTCGCCTTCGAGGCGAGCTGGCACAGCTTGTAGCGATTGCTGACGTGCGTAAGTGCTCCAAAAATTAAATCTGAGCGCATAATTCTTGTCTCCCTATCGTTTAGACGCGCCGCAGAACCTCCACGATGCATCGCTTGCACTGCTAACTTGCGGCTATTACAAAACTTAGACATCCGGTCGAACAACGGCCACCATACAAAGCGCCCTACCCCTGCAATTGAGGAGCGCATGCGGCAGACTGTGCTTGTTATGGGTTGGCGACTGCTCCGCCAAAGGATTAAAACATGGCCCGGGCCCACGATTCTGGAACCGGGACACTACCAACACTCTACGCCTGCACCACAGACAGGTCAATGTCTTTTTCTGGGGCCGTTTTCCTCAGACTTTCGACGGCTGGATCACCTTTGTTTTGAGTCGGTTGAGGCACCCTAGCCCCAGTAACTGCGGTCCAGCGTCCGATACTGGATCGCCTCCGCAATATGTTTTACCGCAATCGTTTGCGCGGCTTCCAGGTCCGCGATGGTCCGCGCGACCTTCAGAATCCGGTCATGCGCCCGCGCACTCAGCCCCTGCTGCTGCATCGCGCGTTCCAGCAGGCGCTCGGCGTCGCTGTTCAACTCGCAGTGAATGCGTATCTGCTGCGTGCTCATCTGTGCGTTGGAAAACACGGCGCGGCTGGCCCCGCGGGTGGTCCCCTTCGTCCGCGCCCCGGCTTCCAGAAACCGCGCATGTTGGCGTTCCCGGGCCGCCAGTACTCGCGTCCGAATTTCTTTCGAGCCCTCCGCCGCCGCACCGCTCCGCAGCTCTTTGTACTGCACAGCCGGGACTTCGATGTGGATATCGATGCGGTCCAGCAGCGGCCCGCTCACCTTCGCCACATAGCGCTGGATCATCGGCGGCGTGCAGACGCAGTCGCGGCTCTTGTCGTTGTGGTAGCCGCAGGGACAGGGATTCATCGCGGCGGCCAACATGAACCTCGCGGGAAATGTCAGGCTCATGGCCGCGCGCGCGATGGTTACCGTGCCGTCCTCGAGCGGCTGCCGCATCACCTCCAGCACATTGCGCGGGAACTCCGGCAGTTCGTCCAGGAACAGCAGGCCGTTGTGGGCGAGGGAAACTTCGCCCGGCCGAGGAATCATCCCTCCCCCAATCAACCCGGCGTCGGAGATCGTGTGGTGCGGCGAACGGAACGGCCGTTGTGTCACCAGCCCCTGCTCGGCGTCGAGCACGCCGGCGACGGAGTGAATTTTCGTCGTCTCTAACGCTTCCTCGAACCGCAGAGGAGTGAGGATCGAAGGCAGCCGTTTCGCCAACATCGTCTTGCCCGACCCCGGCGGGCCGATCATCAGGATATTGTGCCCACCCGCCGCTGCCACTTCCAGCGCGCGCTTGGCAACATGCTGTCCGCGCACGTCGCGAAAGTCCGCGTGATATTCCAACGCTTCGGCCAGCAACTGGCTTGTATCGACCACCAGCGGCATCGCCGTCATCGTCCCAAATTCCGCTGCGTTCAACAGCTCGCGCACCTCCAGCAAACTCTTTACCGGATACACGTTCACGCCCTGCACCACGGCGGCTTCGCGCGCGTTCGCCGCGGGAATCACCAGGTTCCTGATGCCCGCCGACCGCGCCGCCACCGCGATGGGCAGCATGCCCTGCACCGCGCGCAAGCCGCCGTCGAGTCCCAGTTCTCCGACCAGCACAAAGTCGCTCGCGTCCTTGAGGTTCAGTCCGCCATACGCGCCGAGAATCCCCACCGCAATAGGCAGATCGAACCCCGAGCCTTCCTTCTTCAAGTCGGCGGGAGCGAGGTTGATGGTGATGCGTGTGGGCGGCAGATCGAAGCCGGAGTTCTTGATCGCGGCCCGCACCCGGTCGCGGCTTTCGCGCACCGCAGCGTCGGGGAGGCCCACCATGCTGAACGTGGCGTCGTCCCTCTCCTTGACGCCGAAGAAGTCGACTTCCACATCGATAATGTGCGCGTCGATGCCATACACCGCCGCGCTGCGCGTCTTATAGAGCATCGTGCCCGCCTGGTCCCGCGACTGAGGCCGTAAAGTTATCCGAGTCTAGCATCCTTGGTTTGCGGTTGTCGGTTGTCGGTTGATTAGTTGTAAGTTGTGAGTTCTGAGTAAGGACGGCGGTCGGTGCTTCTGCTTGAGAGTGCCTGAGTCGGCGTTGCCGGACTTGAAGCCAGCTACAATCGACGCGGAAGGAAGCCACAAGCTATGCCGAAGAAGTCTGCCGCCGTCCCCAAAGCAACGCCAGTCGCCAGCCCGGACACGTTTCGCCGCCTCGCCCTCGCGCTGCCCGGCGCAATCGAGTCCTCGCACATGGGCGCGCCGGATTTCCGCATCAAGGACAAGATTTTCGCCACGCTGGCTTACCGCGCCCGCGGCCTCGGCACACTCAAGCTAACGGCCGAGCAGCAAGCAGAATTCCTCGCCGATGCGCCCGAGCATTTCACGCCGGCTCCGGGCGGCTGGGGCCGGATGGGCATGACCCTCGTCCGCCTCGACGCACCGGAAAGCGTCCTCGCCGGCGCGCTGTCGACGGCGTTCCACAACGTGCTCGCCAAGCAGACAGCCGCGAAGAAAGCTTCGACCGGCGAACTCACGGCCAGGCCCCGCAAACCGGATTCTCCATAACGAGCGTCACTCAAGACACCACGGATGCGCGCAAACGATTGCAAAATCGGCGCAATTCCCATCACGGGATTCCTCTTGCCCGCATCTCAAAACAGGTAAGGAGAACCCATGACACTCTGGCTGCGTCCCGCTACAATTGCCGCGCTCGTTTGTTCTATCGTCTTCCCCGCCGCGCAAGCTCAGCAAACCGGCCTGCTTCCGCCGTCCATCGATCGCGCGTGGTCGATGCTGGCCAGCAGCGCCGCGCCCGACAAATCGCAGAACGATCGCATCCAGGCGCTCGCCGCGCTCGGGACCATGGGCGCCGATCCGCGCGCCGAACACCTTATCGGCGACGCCATCGTCGGCAAGGACATGGACGTTCGCACCGCGGCCATTCTCGCCGCCGGCAAATCGAAGAACCCCCAACTGATCGACCGCCTTCGCGCCGCGCTGGACGACCCCGACCCCCAGGTCGCCTACGCCGCCGCCATCACGCTGTGGAAGATGCACGACAGCTCCGGTGAAGACCTCCTTCTCGCCGTGGTTGCAGGCGATACGCACGACAAGCTCGGCATGATCAAAACACAAAAGCATAAGGCCGCAAAGGAACTGCACAGCCCCGCGGCGCTGGCGAAAATTGGGATCGACCAGGGCGCGGGCTTCTTTCTCGGACCCTTCGGATTTGGCGTGAAGGCCATCGAGTTCATCCACAAAAATGGCGGCGACCCTGGCCGCGCCGCCGCCGTCGACATGCTCGCCGAAGAGCACACGGAAACAGTCCATGAAGCGCTTGTGGACGCGCTGTCCGACAAGGATTTCGCGGTGCGCGCCGCTGCCGCCAAAGGCCTGGGCGACTGGCACGGCAACGCCACAGCCGAGCAGCTTCGTCCCCTTTTCGACGACGACAAACTGGCTGTCCGGCTAACCGCCGCCGCAGCGTACATCCGCGTCTTCGAGCCGCATCCATCGCCCGAGGCGGAGAAGAAAGAGCCGCACACGATCCGCGAAGTGCCTCCAAGGCCTGAGCCGGGCCTGGAGCCGTCGCCCGCCCAAACGCCCGCTCCCGTGGAACGCCAGGCACCTGTACCCGCAGCCGCAGCTCCTGCGAAACCGATGCCCGCCAATCCCCTGCCGGGAGAGCCGCAACCAACGACGCCTCAGAACCCGCAACTCCAATGACCCGCTCCGACGCCTACAATGGTTTTCGCGCCTGCAGGCGTCGACGCAACTCATGAACACAAGCCTGTTTGAACTCTTCAAGATCGGCATCGGCCCATCCAGCTCGCACACCGTCGGCCCGATGCGCGCGGCGCTGCGCTTTGTGCGCTCGCTCAACGAAGGCGGAAAACTGCCCCACGTCGCAAGCATTACCGTCGATCTCTACGGCTCGCTCGCGCTCACCGGCATCGGGCACGGCACCGACCGCGCCATCCTCCTCGGCCTGATGGGCGAATCGCCAGACACGGTAGACCTTGTCCAGATCGACACGATGCTGGGCGGGATTCGTAGCACGCACCGCCTTCGCCTGATGGGTATGCACGAGGTCGAGTTCCACGAGCCCGAGCAGCTTCTTTTTCATCGCAACCAGATGTACCCCGATCCCGCCGCACATACGCACCCGAACGGCATGCGCTTCACCGTCTCAGACGCCACCGGCAACACGCTCGCCGCCGACATTTTTTACTCGATCGGCGGCGGCTTCATTCTCTCCGCCGCGGAGTTCGCCAACCCCGGCGGCGCCAGCAAGCGCGTGGTTCCCTATCCATTTTCCAGTTCCGCCGAGCTGCTGCGCGTTGCCGCCGAACATAACCTCACCATCGCCAACCTCGTGCTGGCCAATGAAGTGGCTCTGCTCTCCGACCCGTCGATCACGCGGCGCATCGACCGCATCGTTTCGCCGCTGCGTCCCGGCAACGAAACGCCGCACGCGGCCGCCGAACCGCTCACGCCGGAGCAGCAGGTCACGCACGCGATCCTCACGCTCTGGCAAACCATGGAGCAGTGCATCGAGCGGGGCATTGCCACCGAAGGCACGCTGCCCGGAGGCCTCAACGTCCGCCGCCGCGCCGCCGGCCTCGCACGCCGCCTCGAACGCATCGACGCCGAAGGCAAATATCGCGATCCGCTCGCGCCCATGGACTCCGTCACTCTCGTCGCCATGGCAGTCAACGAAGAAAACGCAGCGGGAGGCCGCGTGGTGACCGCCCCTACCAACGGCGCCGCGGGAGTCATCCCGGCCATCGCGCACTTCTACCTTCATCACGCCTCCCACGACGCGACGCCGGAAGAAAAAGAGGCCGGTCTGCTCCGCTACTTCCTTACCGCCGCCGCGATCGGGATTCTCTACAAGGAAAACGCCAGCATCTCGGGCGCGGAAGTCGGCTGCCAGGGCGAAGTCGGCGTTGCCTGCAGTATGGCGGCCGGCGGCCTGGTCGCTGCGCTCGGCGGCGACAACGACGCCATTGAGCACGCCGCCGAAATCGGCATGGAACACAACCTCGGCATGACCTGCGACCCCATCGGCGGCCTCGTGCAAATCCCTTGCATCGAGCGCAACGGCATGGGCGCAGTGAAGGCCGTCAACGCCTGCCGGCTGGCCATGAACGACCCCGGTACGCACAAGATTTCGCTCGACCAGATCATCGAGACGATGTACCGCACTGGTATGGACATGCAGTCGCGATATAAGGAAACCAGCCTTGCGGGCCTCGCGCTGAACATTATCGAGTGCTGAAGAATCACCGTCCGCCTTTGTTTTTCCTGGACAATTTCTCGAAAGAGAAATGTCATTCTGAGCAGGCAGTGACACGAACGCAGGCATAATCCTAGCTACAAAACCGTCCCACGTTCACCCAGTACCGCGTAGCCAGCGAGAGAGGCGCTGACCAGGAGGTTGGTGTCGACGACGATCCTACGATGCTTTGCGATCAAGAGCTTTCTCCAACTCGTCGATCTCTGCTGGAGTTGCCACTGATTGCATATGCCGTCCGAAGGATTCGAGCGCTTCGATTGCGCGTTTCGCTTTCAACTGACGGACGATCGCTAGCATCATGAGCTTAGGATACGCCGTTTGCGATGCCCGCCGGAGGTTTTTGGGAAGGTACGCAATCAACGCATTCGCGATATGCTGACGGTTTTCCGTGGCGGGAATGGGAACGGCATGTAGCAGCCAAGTACTACGGGCCTAAGGGCTAATACCTTATGTGCCTTTGCGTGAGAGTCCACAGCCCCAACCTCACGAGGAGAACGCTACAACTGTGGGAAGATTTCGCGG
>DASRLH010000322.1:0-3830 GCA_035648595.1 Tepidisphaeraceae bacterium | reverse complement strand
GGGATCACGTACAGCCAGGCGGTGGCGCAGCTTGGAACCTCGTCCAATGATTCTTCCACCGGCAATTATGATGCGACGCTGCTGGGATACGATCACGCGGGGCGGCCCAACCGGACGGTGAGCCCGACCGGGACGATCCAGCGCACGGTGTATGATGTGCTGGGGCATGTGGTGAGCAAATGGGAGGGGACGAACGATACGCCGACGAGCGGGTATTGGTCGCCGACGAACACGGCGGGCAGCAACATGGTGCAGGTGGAGGAGTTTGCGTATGATGCCCAGGCGGCGCCGGCGGGGCCGGGGCTTTCGATTGGAACGGGCGGTACGCTTTCGGCGGGGATGTATTACGTGAAAGTGACGTACATCATCAACGGCGTGGAGACGGCGGCTTCCGCGGAAGCGGATCGGTACGTGAACGCCAGCGGGACGCTGACGGTTACTTCGCCGGCGGCGGTGACGGGGGCGACGGGGTACAATGTGTACGTGGCGGCGGGATCGGGCGGGGAGGTTTTGCAGAATGGCGGTACGCCGATCTCGATTGGGACGAATTATACGTTGAGCAGCCTTGTGACGGGGACGGCCCAGCCGCCGCAGAGTGGGGTGGGGGATGGGAACCTGACGCGCGATGTGCTGCATACCGGGATATCGCAGTATGGAACGGTGGACCGCGCGCCGGACCGCGAGACCGATACGCTCTTTGATTGGCGGGATCGGGCCGTGGTCAGCAAGGGCGGCGTGCAAGCCGTCGAGGATACGACGACCAATCGCCCCATCGTCTATCTCACCTACGACAACCTCGATGAAGTGACGCAGGAGGATGTCTACCTCGGCGACACGCTTCAGCTTTCCAGCCTGGGCTACAGTTCCGGCGTGCCCAACGCGCCGTCGGCTTCATTGCGGCGGGCGGAATCGACCGCGAGCTTTGATGATTTGGGACGTGAGTTCGACAGCAAGGTTTTCAGCGTCGATCAAACGTACGGCACGGTCGGATCGGGGATCGACACGAGCACGTTTTATGATCCGCGCGGATACACGGCGGCCGTGTATGTGACGGCGGGAGGCGCGACCAAGTACGTCAACGATGGGGCTGGCCGGTTGACCAAGACGTCGATCACCGACGGCGGCGCTGCCGCCGGGGCGACGATGAATCTGACCAACGCGATGAGCGTTGCCAGCGATATTGTGCTGGAGCAAACATTGGGGACGTTCGATGGGGACAGCAACCTGATCTTCAGCGTGTTTAAGCAACGATTTGACAATGATCCGACGACCTCCAGCGGGTATGGGGATCTGGGCGGGCCGGGATCGGGCAGCGTCGCCGCGCGGGATTATTACGCGGCGAGTTATTATGATGCCACGGATCGCATGACGGACAACGTGAACGTCGGCACCAACGGCGGGAGCGCCTATTCGCGGCCAAGCAGCGTGCCGAGCAGGTCGGGCACGGTATTGCTGACGCACACGGATTTCGACGTGGCGGGGAATGCCTACCTCGTCACCGACCCGCGCGGCATTGCGAACAAGAGCTTGTTTGACATGCTGGGCCGCACGACCAGCACGATCGCGGATTACACGGACGGGACGCCGACGGCCAACAGCAATCAGACCACGGCCTGGACGTACAACGGGGACAGCGAGATTCTGACGATGAAGGCGGTCATGCCCAGTGGGCAAAACAGCCAGGAAACCAAGTACGTCTATGGCACCGGCGTGACACCGGGCACGGATTTGTTCTGCAATAATCTGGTGGCGACCACCGAGTTCCCCGACCCGACGACGGGTCTGCCCGGCACCGCCGGGAGCGATGAGATTGCGCAGCAATATGACTGGCAGGGGGACGTTTATTATACGTTGTACCAGAGCGGCGACAGCCATGTTTTCGCGCACGATGCCCTTGGCCGCGAGACGGCGGATTCGGTGCTGAACCTGGGCTCGGCGAGCGGGCCCGAGCTCCGGCAGGGATACACCTACAATATTTTCAGCCTGCTGAGCACCGGCACGACCTACAGCAACTACGGCGGAACTGTTGTGATGAGCCAGGTGGAGGACGCGTACAATGGATTCGGCCAGCTCACCGCGCAATACCAGGAACACAACGGCGCGGTGAACACGACCACCAGCGCGAGTGTGCAATATGCGTATGGCACCGCCGCGAATGGCAGCCGGTTGCTGAGCATGACGTACCCGAACCAACGGCAGTTGGATTATGTGTACAATTCGGGATTGGACAGTTCGATCAGCCGGGTGAGCGCGATCGCCGATGATTCGGGATCGGGCAGCGGAACCCTTGCGAGCTACTTGTATCTCGGAGCGGCGACGATCGTGCAGCAAACCAACGCCAACAACACCGCCCTGACCGCGATCCATCAGACCGGCGACACGCTGGCCAGCGGGGATGGCGGGGATCGCTACACGGGACTGGATCGCTTTGGCCACAACATCGACCAAAACTACATCAGCACGACGACCGGCGTCAGCACGGATCGGTTCCAATACGGGTACGATCCCGACAGCAATGTTTTGTACATGAATAATCTGGTGAGCTCGTCCAACTCGGAGCTTTACCACATCAACGGCTCGACGAACGGTTATGATAATCTCAACCGACTGCCGGCGTTCGCGCGGGGGACGTTGAATTCCACGCACGACACGATCTCAACGTCCACACGTTCGCAAAGCTGGACGATGGACGCGCTGGGCAATTGGTCGAGCGTCACGGACAGTGCCAGCACCAACGGCCCCCAAACGCGCAGCGCCAATGCGCAGGACCAGGTGAGCGCCATCAACGGCCCGGTGCTTGGGACATCCAGCAGCGCCGCCGTCCTCCCCCTCTACGACAACAACGGCAACATGACCCGCGACGACCGCGGCTATACCTATACATATGATGCGTGGAACCGAAATCTGACCGTAAAGGATGCCTCGGGCGTTTTAATCGCCACCTACGCATATGATGCCCTCGGCAATCGGATCAGCATCACCGAGAACGGCGTCATCACCGACCTCTATTACAACGGTAAGCAGGTGATCGAGGAGCGCCAATCGGGAACGGTCGTCAATCAATATGTCTGGAGCTTGGGCTACGTCAACAATCTGCTTCTGCGCGACGACCACTCCGTGACCGGCAGCCTCGGCAAGAGCGGCTCGGGCCTTGGCGTCCGAGTCTTCGCGCAGCATGATGCGGTCTACAACACGACCGCGCTGACGGATGGGACGCCGGGGAGTTTGACGCTGGGGGCCGTCGTCGCGCGATTCGAATACGATCCTTACGGCGCGGTGAGTTTGTTGACGCCGGGATGGGCGAGCACGAGCACCGATACATATCATTTTGCTTATTACTTCCAGGGCGGGCGGTATGATGCGGTGACCGGATTGTTGCACTTTGGATGGAGGGATTTGAGTCCGACGCTGGGAACGTGGTTGGAGAAGGATCCGTTGGGGACGGAGTATGTGGATGGTGCAAATCTTTACCAAGAATTCGGTAGTAGCCCCGTATCACGGGTCGATCCGAGAGGGCTATGGTACTGGGTCGTGATGCCGCCCTATGTCGAGTGGGACAGCTCCCGCAACATGGCGTTTATGGTTTTTATACATGAACGGAGACCAGGAATATTGGATAAATGGGTTCCTGGCTGTGCGGTTATCAACATAATGGGCGCGTTGGGCAGAGAAAGGTACTATAAAACTTATTAGGTTCATCCGACTAATGCGTAGGTAGTTTCGTGTAAAGCGAAGATTTTAAGTTTGAAGAAGTCGGGGTCTCGGAAGCCGTATGCTTGTCGTTGCATGGTTTTGATCTTGTTATTTGTGCCTTCCAATGGCCCGGTGGT
>DASRLH010000321.1:0-8088 GCA_035648595.1 Tepidisphaeraceae bacterium | reverse complement strand
TAAGTCCCCGGACGTCCTTGTCCTGTAGTTCCTGTTCCATCGTCCCGGATCGTGCCACGAACCCGCCGCCAGCGCAATACGGCTTTTGTTAGGATCGCCGCCCCGCCATCAATCGCCGTGCCGAACGGCATTATCAAAATGCAACATTCAAAGGCGGATTTGCCGTTTTGCGCATCGAGTGTCGCAAGCCGTAACATATTATAGCATCTTCATTTACGCCTCCGACGTTCGCCGCCGGCGATTGAAAGTGTCCGAGGGGGTGCCCGCCGCCAGGTTTCGCAAATGATCCGGTGTCCACGCCGGGGTAAAGCGGCTGGGCGCAGAGGTGGATCATCATCACACGCCCAAAGCCGCGTCACCCCGGATTGGGAGCGCGGGCTCGCCTCGATACGCCAATGGCGCCTCCGTCGTCCCGTCATGGTTGAAACAAAGCTTGTAAGCGGCGTCCGCCTTCACCTCCCGCGGATTCCCGGTTTGATCCTAAGGAAAGGCTTGCGGACAGCCGCCGGCTTCGTCGCCGACAACACCAGCGGCGCGGCGGGAGGGAGGGGCGGGAGGGTTTTGCCGAAGTTGTTGGAGAAAACGACGAAGTCGGCGAAGGTGACTTTGTTGTCGCCGGTCATGTCGCCTTCGCTCCAGGCGGGCGGCGCATAGGTTTGCCCAAAATGATTGGAGAGAATTACGAAGTCGGCGAAGTTTACTTTCCCATCATCGTTGATGTCGCCGGGCAAAACGTCCAGTTCACGCTTGAACAATGTCACGGCGGCGTTAGAGAGCGTGATCGTAATCCGGTCGGCGCTGGTGATGGGATGGGCGAGGATAATCCTATAGCTCATGCCCGAGCCGGTGATTGTCACCGGTCCATAGTTGATGCCCGCGGCGCTGCTGATCGTCACATCCCCGGCGGCAAGTACGGCGGCGTTGGCCAGAGTAATGCTGAAACTGGCTACGCCGGACCAGGGGACATCGGTCTTTCGCCCCGCGGGCAGCAGGTGCAACCCATCGGCGGCGGTGTAAAGCGCCGCGCTGGCCGAGCCCCAGTTGGCAGACAACGTCGCCAGCGCTGTCGGAACCGTCAGCCACACCGTGCTCGAGGCGGTGATGCCCGCGCCGTTGATGGCGCGCACGCGGTAGTAATATCGCGTGCCCGGAATCAGCGAGGCGTCGGTGAAGCGGATTGTGGCGGCAGAGACGAATGTGCTGATAAGGTTCGAGGCAAAGTTTGGGTCCTTGCTGCGATCGATGATCAGTCCGGCTGCGTTGTTGTTGGCCGGATTCTGCCACGTAAGCGTGGCGGTTGAAGTGGTGGCGGAGAAGCGGATGGTCGGAGGAATCGCGCCGGCGGCCGCGGCCGGCGAGCCGCCCGTGCCGCCGGGCGCGGTGGCGGCTAGGGATACCGGTGGCAGCGGCGGCGTGGCGGCGACCGTCCGCAACTCCCGTCCGCCTCCGGGAATATAGGCGCTGAACAGCAGGATTTTGCCCAGCACCACGTCGGGCGCGCCGGCGCAAGTTACGGAAGTCTCGGAGGCAGGGTCGGAAACATTGGCCACATTCTGAGTGCCGGCGAGGGTTCCGTCGGAGCTCCAGAGATGGTAGCCGTCGGAGTAGAAGAGCACGCCGTTGGCATTGGTGAGATAGACCGGGCTTGTGTTAAACGATTGAAACTGCCGTACCGGAACCGTGCCGGCGGAAGTGCCGTCGCTCTTGTAGAGCGCGTATGAAAGGCCGTTGGAATACTCGGCTACAAAATAGAGCGTGTTCCCGACCGCCGTGAGTTGATATGGATATGCACTGTTACGCCCAGGCACGAGGTCGCGCACAATCCCCGCGCCGCCGGCACCATCTGTCTTCCACAACTCCGTTCCATGCGTGGCGTCGGTGCCGGCAAAGAAAACGGCGCCATTGACGTTGGTGATCCATTGCACCGCCTGTCCGACCACAGCCACGGGCACGGTCCCAGCGGCGGTGCCGTCGCTCTTATACAGATCGCGAACAAGTGATTGCATCGTATTTGCCGCGAAATACAGCGTTCCGTTCACGTCGGTGAGGTCTGAAGGATCGGAGCTTGCCGTGCCGGGGACGATATCGCTGACTTGGACGGTGCCGGCGGAGGTGCCGTCGCTGCGCCACAATTCGTATCCATCTCCCCCCGATCCGCTGACGAAGTAAAACACGCCGCCGCTCACGGCAAAATAGGGCGCGGTCGCATCGCCATTGCTGCTATATGCGTGCATCAGAACCGTGGAAAACGAATAAGTTCCCGCGTCGGTCCCGTCGCTGCGCCACAGTTGATACTCGCCGGGCGTGCTGGAGGGGACGCGGAAAATCAGCACGCCGTTCAGATTGGCCAGCGGGATGGCATCCGAGGAGGCTCCGCCGGGGACGATGTCCTTGACCAGAACCGTTCCGGCGGCGGTGCCGTCGCTTTTCCACAGTTCCGTGCCGGTCGCCTGCGTAAGGCCCGAGAAGTAGAGCGTGTTTCCGACCGCAACCAGATGGCTTGGAGCGACATCCGCGAGCAGGGTGGTGCCAGTCGCGGTCCCGTCGGTCTTCCAAAGCTGCACCGGAACATCGCTTGCGTACTCAATCGCGCTGAACGGGCCGGTATGAATCGAACTGGTCGAGGCGAAGAAAACGGTGCCATTGATGTTTGTCAGCCAATCCGGCTGCGCGGTCCAGGTGTCGGAGCCGATATTGGTGATCATGTAAGTGCCGGCGGGCGTGCCGTCGGTGCGCCAGGGCTCGGCACCGCTGTAATTCACGTCTCCGGTGAAAGTAAGCAGGCCGTTGACGATGGAGAAATTGGTGGGGCGCTGGTCAAAGGTGGCCAGTGGAACAGCGGATCCGGCGCTGCCGTTGCTCTTGAAAAGCGTCCATCCCTGGCCGACCTGCTCGGCGGCATAGTAGAGCGCGGCGTTGAAGGTAATCAGTGAGGTGACATTGCTCGATCCAACATCGGAGGTGTAGGAACCGATGACCGTGGCGCCGCCCGCCGTGCCGTCGCTCACTTCCACGGATGTCGAGGAATAATTGTCGGAAACGACCAGCGCGCATTTGCCGTTCAGGTTTGCCAGCGGCGGAAAGATGCCGTTGGCGCTTTGTGGCAGATCAGCGACGGAATGGGTTCCGGCAGCGGTGCCATCGCTTGTCCACACCTGCACCCCATTGCCGCCGAAGCCGATGAAAAACAGCTTCCCGCTCACGTCGGTGAATTGATCGCTCCCGGGCCCGAACGTCGAGTAGGGCATCTGAGGTGAGCCGGGAACCTGGAAAGTCCCGGCTGCGGTTCCGTCGCTGTACCAGAGGCGGTCGGTGACGCTGTCGACGAAGTAGATGCCGTTGCCGACTTGTGTGAGATTCGTGATGCTCATGGCGGCGGCATTGGGTAGCACTTGCACTGTGCCGGCAGCGGTTCCGTCGCTGACGTAAAGCGCATTGCCGGTGGTTGCGCCGGCGGCCAGGAACAGCTTTCCATTCACATCGACCATCTGGTTTTCATAGGGATATCCGTCGCCCAGTGGGAAGTCCTTCACCAGCACGGTTCCGGCGGCGGTGCCGTCGGTCTTCCAGAGGGCGTCGGATTTCGCGCCGCTTTCCTGCCCGCCGCCGCGGAAATACAGCGTGCCGTTGAAGTTCGTCAGATCGTGGATATTGCTTTCCAGTGCGCTTGGACTCAGGTCCCGCACCATGACGGTTCCCGCGGAGGTGCCATTGCTCTTCCACAGGGCGATCCCCAGCTGCACATTGGGATCAGCGGCGACAAAATAGAGGGTGCCGTTCACGTCGGTGAGATTCGTCAACTGCGAGGCGTTGGACGGCTGCCCGACGTCTTTGACCAGAAACGTGCCGGCGGCAGTGCCGTCGGTGCGCCATAGTCCCATCGCAACGGTCTGATCGGTCGCGCTGAAAAACCCGATCCCGCCGGACATCACGATCTGCGAAGGATTACTGGAAGACCCGGGCAGCGAAACGTCGGGCAACGCCTTTATCGCAGTCATAAATTGCGGAGCCACCGTCAGTGACGTGGCGGCGTTGGAATCGGAAGCTCCATACGCGCCGTATTGCTCGACGATGTAGGTATAGGAGATATTGGCCGAGGCGCTGATGTCATTATAGTTATTTTCCGTCGAGCCGGCCAGGTCGTAATAGACTGGCGTGCCGCCGGCGACCGAGCGCAGGATTCGGAAGGCGTATTGGCCGACCGAATTCGTAACCCATTGCAAATCCACCTCGGTTGGCGAAACGCGTGTTGCGATCAGGCTTGAGGCGGGCAGTTCCGGCGTGAAAACGCGCGTGGTCAGCGCACCCGAGGCGCCGGCAGCGTTGTATGCAGTCACGCGATAACAATAGCTGTTGGCCCAACTCACGCTCGTGTCGCTGAAAGTGCTGACATTGGCCGGGACGGTGAACACCGCGTCGATGTGCTCGAAGTCCGGCGTCGCGCTGCGCTCGATTCGGAAGCCGGTTTCATTGGTTGAATTATCCGTCCAGGAAAGATCAACGTGGCTGGGGAAAGTCGCGGTCGTCAGTCCCGAAGGCGCGGCCGGGGCGGCGGGGGTAATGGCGCCGGCCATCGCGAAAGGCGACTGCCCACCGCGATTGGACGCGGAAAGACGATAGTAGTAGGCGCTGCCTAACGTCACTGTTGTATCAACATAGGCGGTGGCGTCGGGGCTTTGGATCGTGATGTTTTTGTCAATCGTGGAAAAGGAGGGATCGGAGCTGCGCTGGATTTGAATTGCCAGCGCCCCCGGCACCGACGACCAACTCAGATCGACTTCGCCGCCGGAGATAGCGGTGGCGGTCAACCCCGACGGGGCGGCGGGAGCGGGCGGAGGCGCCGGCGGCGTGATGACCCACAACTGATTTCCGTAATTGGCGCTGTCCGCCGAGAAGAAAGCCTGATCTCCCACCGCAACCAGATCAAATGCGCCGGTGGCCTGATCGGGTGAATTGTCGACTTCGACTGTTCCGGCAGCCGTCCCGTCGCTGGTGAAAACACGGGAATTGTCCAGGAAGTAGAGGGTGCCGTCGGCGTTGATCAGGTTCTCCACACCCCGCGGGCCAGGCGGTAACGCGGCGACTTGCACGGTGCCGGCGGTAGTCCCGTCACTTTTCCAAAGCGAATTCGCGTCCGGCCCCACAAAATAGAGGGTCCCATTGATCGTGAGCAGACTCTCTCCGAAAGTGGATTTGCCAAAGTCCAAAACGAGCGAGGTGCCGGCGTCAGTACCGTCGGTCTTATAAAGACTTTCATTGCCGCTGGAATCGAGATTCATGAAATATGCCGATCCGTTAAGCACCGCGAAAGTGCTCACTGGACGAAGGTTTGCCGCCGGATCAACCTGCGCGGTGCCGGCAGGCGTTCCGTCGCTGCGCCACAACCGTGGGTAGCCCGAGGAGGGATTGCCGGTGAAAAGAAGATCGTTGTTCAGCGCCACCTGCTCGTTGGGTCCAAGACCTTCAGTTATGAAATATGGACCGGTGAGGGGAATCGTCCCGCCGACACTTCCGTCGGTTTTGTACAGCATGCCGTTGGCGTCGAAGAAAACCTGTCCGTTGACGCCGGTAATGAACTGGGTAGAAGACGATGAAATGCCGGGTGTAACGTCCACCACAAGATAGGTCCCGGCCGCGGTTCCATCGCTGGACCAAAGTTCCTGTCCGATAGTGGCGTCGGAAGCGGAGAAATAGAGCCGGCCATTCACGTCCGTCAGATCAGTTATCACGGGGGTTTCGGACGGCGGCGCCGTGAAGCTGGCGATGGAAACCGTGCCGGCGGAAGTGCCATCGGTTTTCCAGAGACTTCCGCCGCTGTCGAAATACAACTCTCCCTGCGAGGAAACCAACTGCGGCATATCATCGAAATGTAAGGAGGGGGCAAACAATTGGGTGCCGGAAACAGTCCCGTCGCTGGACCAAAGTCCCGGCCCCGCGTTACCGCCGGCAAACACCACACGGCCGCCCACTGCCGACAAACCCTTGGGAATGAGTCCGTTGATGGACATCGTGAGGACTTTCACCAGCGAGGTGCCGGCGGAGGTGCCGTCGGTGCCCCAGAGTTGCATCCCCTGGGTCGTATCGGTGGCGGCAAAAAGCACTTTGCCGCCAATATTGGCGAAGCTGTGTGGTTCCGAGGAATTGTAGCCGGGCCAGATGTCGCGTAGGAGCCCGGTGCCGGCAGCCGTGCCATCACTGCCCCACATCTCCGCGCCGTGCGTCCCGTCATTGCCCAGAAAAAGCAAATGACTTCCAAGCGGCAACATATAGGCGAAATTTCCGATGTTGTCGGGAATGTTGGTCAGTCGCTGGGTGCCGGCGGTGGTGCCGTCGCTTGTCCAGAGCTGCATACCATGTGCGCCGTCATCGGCCGTGAAATAGAGGGTGCCGCCGGCATTCGTCAAAAGCTCTGGGTTGGAGCTGCCTCCGTCGCCGCCGCTGCTTAGACCGGGATTGATGTCGCTGACCATGACCGTGCCGGCGTTAGACCCGTCGGTCTTCCAAAGCTCATCGCCATGGGTTCCGTCATCGGCGCTAAAGTAGAGCGAGTTACCAATCACCGTGAGCCAATTAGGATAGGAATCGCCCGACCCCGGATTGATGTCTGCCACCATGACGGTGCCGGCCGTGCTGCCATCACTCTTCCAGAGCTCATCGCCGTGCGTGTCATCGCTGGCGGAAAAATAAAGTTCTCCCTTGAACGCCGTCAGGTCTTGCAAATTCGAGCCAATTGCCCCGATGGGCTCGATGTCCTTGACCATCATGGTGCCGGCGGCGGTGCCGTCGGTTTTCCAGAACTCGATGCCATGCGAGCCATCGTCGGCGGCGAAGAATATCGTGCCGTTGACATAGGTTAAGTCGCCGTTGAAGCCCGAATGGGTTCCGGGATTGATATCATCGACGATGCCGGTCCCGGCGGCGGTGCCGTCGCTTTTCCAAAGCTCATCGCCATGCACGGGATCGGTTCCAACGAAGTAGAGGGTGCCGTTCACGTTCTGCAATGTGCCCGGCAGGATTTCGGTCTGCAAAGGCCAATTCGTCACTTGCACGGTGCCGGCAACCGTGCCGTCGGTTTTCCAAAGCTGCGCGTTGGAGCTATCGGGTTTCACCATGAAGAACAACGTGCCGTTGACGTCCGTGAGATCGGTTTCAGGCGTTGCGGACCAGCGAAAATTGGTCAGCGCGAACGTACCGGCGGAAGTGCCGTCGCTGACGAAAAGCTCCCGCGTGGCGGCGTCCTGCCCCGAGCCGTAGTAACCGGCGGCGGTGAAAAACAGCTTTCCGCCCGATGCGGTCATTTCAGTCGGGCCGACGTTATAACCTCTGAAAGTCTCGACCAGCGAAGTGCCGGCGGCGGTGCCGTCGGATTTCCAGAGGTAGTTGGCGGCCGGCGTTCCATTATCCGAACTGGCGCAATATGCCGTCCCGTTCACGTTGACCACCGAGATTGGGTCGGCCGACAGCGCGGTGGAAACGCTCGTCAGCAGCGTCGCCGAGAGCAGACAGCGCGGCTCGAGAGACTCGATTGCCGCCGCCGGCGGCAGTGCGCCGCAAGCCGCGGCACGCCGTTTCGCGGCGGAGTTGAGACGGGGGTGGGCGCTTTGATTTTTTTTGCGTCGGTACATTTGGATACTCTCCTGGCATGTGGACGGGACGCCTGGCAATCGCCCGCGGAGCATGAACTGGCAAGCGAATGAGAGAAGTCGCCATTGAGTGTACACGAAACGGCGGGGAGGTGTTGCAAATAGGATTGGCCCGCTGGCCGTCTTGCAAGGAGCCGCAATATAACGCGATGGCGCGACGAGCCTTTTTCACGCCCTGCCCGAAGCCGCGCCACCCCGGATTGGGAGCGCGGGTTCGCCTCGATACGCAATGGTGCCGCCTTCGTCCCGTGACGGTGGAAGCAGAAAGATGAAGAAATGACGACGCTGCGCGGCGGGGAGGGATTGAGGTTCATCCGACTAATGCGTAGGTAGTTTCGTGTAAAGCGAAGATTTTAAGTTTGAAGAAGTCGGGGTCTCGGAAGCCGTATGCTTGTCGTTGCATGGTTTTGATCTTGTTATTTGTGCCTTCCAATGGCCCGGTGGT